>JAUWXH010000072.1 GCA_030616465.1 Planctomycetota bacterium
CTCGGAGAACCCGACGCCGTCGTTCGACGCGGCTTCCGGACCGAGCACTACTTCCGCAGCGCCTGAAGGGCCGACGATGAGGGGCGCGTCAACCGGCTGGCCGGGTTTGGACTGGAAGATGATCGCCAGGATCAGCACGGCGGCGGCCTGCAAGGCGAACCCGACCGCCACGGCAACCCGCGTGGAGCGCAAACGCCCCGGGATGCGACGCCGACGCACGGCGTCCGACATGACCCGCTCGGTGAAGTCCTCAGCGAGGGCGGGTACACGCCGGTCGGCCGCCAGCACGTGCTCGCAGGCTTCCATCATGGCGAGCGTTTGCTGGCAGCGGCGGCAACGCAGCCGATGCGCGTCGAGTTCTAGCCGCAACGACCCGGTAAGTTGGCCGTCGAGGTGGGCGTCAAAAAGTTGTTCCGCTTCGGAGCAGTTCATCGCGGCTTACCCAAAGCTTGAATCGCTCAGATAATCGATCGCCATCCAGTCGTCCACCAGTTCCGCACTCAGTAGCTTTCGCAACTTCGCCCGCGCGCGGTGTAGATGACTCTTCACCGTCACCGCCGGCATGCTCAGGATCAACCCGATCTCATGGCAGCTCTTGCCCTCGCGGTAAAAGAGCAGCACGGCGGACTTCTGCGGCGGGGAGAGCTTGTCCGCCGCGGCCCAGATCAGGTCCCGCAGCCGACGGGCTTCCTCGCTGTTGGCCAGTTCGGTCGGGGCGTCGGCCTGGTCCTGGCTGATCCGCGAGAAGTCCATCTCGCCGGAAACCGCCTTGTGTTTGCGGAGGTGGTTCAGGCACAGCCGATACGCGATCGTGAACAGCCAGGTGCTGAAGGCGTACTGGCTCGAGTAGCTCTCCAGCGACTCGTAGGCTCTCACGAAGGCCGTTTGGCATATGTCCTCCGCTTCATGGTGGTGCCGCACGATGCGCCAGACGAAGGCGAACAGACGCTCCTTGTACGCGTCCACGAGTTCGCGAAAGGCGTCCGCGTGGCCGCGCTTGGCTCGCAGCACCAGCCGAAGTTCATCCTCTCGTGCCATGCACAATCCCGCGTTGCCAGCGTCGCGTTCGTGCATCCGTCACCTTATACGGGCACCTTGGGCGGTTAGTTGCAGTCCGCCACCTCCATGTTACACTTTAATTTTGCTATGGGAAAAGGTCCAGCGTCAGCTCCGCCGCGGATTGCCAACAAAAAGGCCCGCTTCCACTTCGAGATCCTGGACAAGTTCGAGGCCGGAATTGCCCTAACTGGTAGTGAAGTCAAGAGCTTACGTGCGGGAAAGGCCTCGCTGGCCGAGGCTTTCGCCCTGATCCGCGACGGCGAAGTTTTTCTGCGCGACTGCAACATATCCCCCTATCCCATGGCGGGTTACGCCCAGCACAAGGCCACCCGGGAGCGCAAGCTCCTGCTGCACCGCCGTGAGATCCGCAAGCTGGTCAACAAGGTCACCCAACGCGGACTGACGCTGGTGCCGCTGTCGATGTACTTCAACGACCGCGGGCTGGTGAAGGTGATCATCGCCCTGGCCCGCGGCAAGACGCACGGCGACAAAAGGTCCGATATCAAGAAACGCGAACAGAAACGCGACATGGACCGAGCCATGCGGCGACGGTAAGGCAATCCCCGCCGGCGCCTACCGAAAACCCCCCTTTGTCCACCGCGGCCCAGCGTAGACGTGCTATGCTGGGGGCATCACCTTCAGACCGGCGGGTCCGACATCCGACTCGGGTCTCGGCACCGTCGGCGGTGCGGACGCGGAGGAGCGACGGACACTTCGAGCACACTGGTCACAGACCGGGAGGACCAACCATGAACGCGAAACGGTTTTTCATCATCGTGCCGATGGCGGTAGCTTTGCTAGTGCCACCGCCGGCACTGCACGCCCAGACGCCGGTGGGTACGGCTTTCATCTATCAGGGTCAGCTCAAGGACGGCGGAGTCCCGGCCAATGATGAATACGACTTCATCTTCAGGCTGTTCGACGACCCGGTCGGCGGCACGCAGGTCGGCGGCGACGTGGAAATCGACGAGTGGCTCGTCAGCGACGGGCTGTTTACCGTTGAGCTGGACTTCGGCACGGACGTCTTCACCGGCGACGCGCTATGGCTGGAAGTGAGCGTGCGGCTTGACGGCGGCGGCGAGTACACCGAGCTGTCGCCGCGGCAGCCGCTGACCGCCACGCCGTATGCGCTCTACGCGTTGAGCGGCCCCGGCAGCGGTGGCTTCTGGGCGGCCAACGGCGACGACATCTACAACACAAACATGGGCAATGTCGGCATCGGCACGTCCGAGCCGAGCCATCTGCTGCACGTGGAGAGTTCTGAGGAGCGCGCCATCTTCGGCGACAACCTGGCCACATCGGGCACCGCCTACGGCGTGTACGGCCGAAGCAACAGCACCACCGGCTTTGGCGTGTACGGCAAGGCCACCGCCTTCTCGGGCGGCAACTTCGGCGTCCGGGGCGATACGTGGAGCGAGACCGGCGTGGGCGTGTTCGGAATCGCCGCGATGGGCACCGGCAACAACTACGGCGTGTATGGGCAGAGCCAGAGCCAGACCGGCCGCGCCGTGTACGGCCTCGCCAACAGCGCGGTGGGCGTCAATTACGGCGTCTACGGGGTGTCCAACAGCCCCGACGGCTGGGCCGGCTACTTCGAGGGACGCGGCTATTTCAGCGGCGACGTTGGCATCGGTACGCCGAGTCCGGCGGAAGCCCTGGACGTTGACGGCACGGTCAAAATGACCGGCTTCCAACTCACGACCTCGCCGACCGACGGCTACGTCCTCACCAGCGACGGCGGCGGCGTGGGCAGTTGGCAGCCCTCGGGGACAGGCGACTCGCTCTGGATGACTAACGGTGATGACATTTACTACAACGACGGCAACGTCGGCATCGGAACCGCTACGCCGGATTACGACCTCGATGTCGCCAGCCGGGCCTTTATGGACACGACCGAGGCCGGCGCTGGTTGGATCGCCACAGCGGGGCCGAATGGTAATCTGAACGCACACTTTACCCACCTCAACGGCTATCCCAACAACGGCTATGTCTCGGCAAAGAACTCGTTCGGCACCACTCGGGCGGGAATGTACATCACCGCCGGCGGCCTGGGCGAGATCTATGCTGACGTGAAGAACTTCCGTGTGCCGAACCCCAACCTACCAGGCACGGATATCTGGTATGCGTGTCCCGAAGGGCCGGAGGCGGCGGCGTATATTCGCGGAACGGCTCATCTGGTCGACGGCCGCGCGACCGTCACTTTTCCCGACCACTTCACGGCCGTCGCCACCTCGCAAGGAATGACCGTTCAGATCACGCCGCATTCCGCCGAGTCCAAAGGTCTGGCGGTTGTTGAGAGGAGTGTCGAGGGCTTCGTCGTTCGCGAGCTCTTCAGCGGCGCCGGTACGTACGACTTTGACTACACCGTGATGGCGGTCCGCCAGGGACACGAGGACTATCGCGTGATTCGGCCCAATACGGAGGGGTTGCCGGCCGAAGAGATCAAAGCCGGCAAACCCAGCGATGCCGACAGGATCGCTGATACGGAGGTGCGATAATGAGATGCTTGCGTACTAATTACCCAGCGGACCCGCTCAAACGCACGGTGTTGTCTCTCGCTGTAATGTTGGCGCTGGCGCCGGCCGCCCTCGCCCAGGATTTCGACATCGACTGGTGGACCGTCGACGGCGGAGGCGAGATGTTCACCACCGGCGGCGAGTTCGAACTGTCCGGTACCATCGGCCAACCTGACGCCGGCGCTACCATGACCGGCGGCGACTTTGAACTGACCGGCGGCTTCTGGGTGGTCACGCTCACCGAGCCGGAACCCTGCGTCGGCGACATCGACGGCGACGGCGACACCGACCACTCCGACCTGGGTGAGTTGCTGGCGGCTTGGTGCACGCACGAGGGCGACGGCAACTGGAATCCGAATGCCGACCTAGATGGCGACGGCCACGTCGGCCACGGTGACCTGGGTATCCTGCTTGCCGACTGGGGTTGCACGCCGTAGCCCGCCGTGGCCTGGTCGGTCTTGGCAGAGGCAAGACGTGTGGCATGCTCACGCTTGCGCGAGCGTGGGTACGCCTGCACGTGAAGCCCTGCGGTTGCCTCGCTCGCCAGCGTGAGCAGGATCAGATTGTGGTCTGCTCGGCCTTGGGCGGCGCAGTGGACACGTCGGATAGGCCTGCGTTGCGGATGGAGGAGTGAGATGAGGCGGCAGTTTGGCATTCTGGTTGTGGCGATCGCTCTATGGGTCGTCCCGGGTAGCGCCCTGGCGGGCGGGATGCTCCTGTATGATGTGGACTTCGGCACCCCGCCGCATACCGTGGGACAGCCGCCCGTCACCGGCACCGGGCCCGCTCCGCGGGACACGCCCACCCAGATTATCTTTGGCGAGCCGCTGGTGGTAGCAGCCTTGGGCGCGCTCGACGATCAGCCCTGCGCGTTCGGCTGGCATGCGAGCGACCCGTACGACCAGCTCAAATTCGCTACCGGCCTGGGCGGGGACGGGTTCCCCGAAGCCTACGATTCGTACCACATCGAGATGGACCTGATTGTGGAGGCCAGTCCGGCTTCGTTTACGTTCACGGTTTTGCTGGATACGCCGACGGTGCGCAACATCTACTTCTACGACGACGGGCAGATCAGGGCCTGGCCGTGCCCCGGGGAGTACATCGGGACGTTTGAATTCGGAGTCCCGCTATTCCTCGAGATCGATCTCGACGTGGCCAATGACCAGTTGACAATCACCAAGGACGGCGACGTGCTTTGGTCCGGTGACTGTGAGATAGAGGTGTTGCGCTCTATCCGGCTGAACATGGACCAGGATGCCGATGCGTCGGACCCGGTCGCGGTGGACAACTTCCGCGTCTACGGCGGCGGAGGGCCCTCGGAATGCGTGGGCGACGTCGATGGCGACGGTGACACCGACCAGTCCGACCTGGGCCTCCTGCTTGCCGCGTGGTGCACGCACGAGGGCGACCCCAACTGGAACCCGGATGCCGACCTCGACGGCGATGGCCACGTCGGCCACGGTGACCTGGGTATCTTGCTTGCCGACTGGGGCTGCACGCCATAGGCCGCCGTTCCTTGGTCGGTTTCGCTGAAACGAAGATGCACCGCGTTAGCCGCCCCACTCGGGCGGCCCCTTTTGTGTGGGCGGTGCGGCACCAGCCTCAAGCGCTCCTGGAGGGTTTGCGCCTGCCAGTTTTCCTACGTTCGCGGCTCTGACCGTGCAGCCTCCTGATGTGCTGACGACAAGTGAGGACCGGCGTGAAACGCATTCGCACGCGCCGCGAAGTGTCGTTATAATACCGCTAGGGTGCGTGATGTCCCGTCTCAACATGTCATCTCGGGTCGCCAACGTGAAAGGAGCGAAGCTATGAGAGCACTGCTGTGGATCGCGGCGGTAATTGCTGCATGTTGCCTGGGATCGTCGGCGAGCGCGGATGCCCCGCTGGTCTATTGCGTGGGCAGCGCCTGCGGCGGCGACGGGCCGACGGCCTTCGCCTATGAGGTGGATTCGGCCAGTTACCCGATGATGGAGTTCCGGGTGGGAACGAACGACCGCGACCCGGAAAGCTACACCAACGTACTGACGCCCGAGGGCTGGAACTTCGCCGTCGAGGAGCATTGGATGCAACATGCCCACGGCGCGTACACGCCGCACGGAGAGCTCTCGCCCGGCCCGTGCTGGTGCCTGACGCGGGGCAGCGTGCACTGGTGGACGGACGACCCGGCTCATGCGGTGGAGTTCTTCACGTTTGGCTTCGACCATGAGTGGCCTTGCGAGGACGTCGCGTGGGAGCTGCTGAGCCGGCGGGAGGGGCCGCCGCCGGAGTACTACGAATTCCAGGAGGGCTGGGACTCGCCGGTCGGCGTGGGCATGGGCCCGTTGCACGGTCCCTCAGGCCCGTACGGCGACCTCAACTATGACAAGTGCGTCGATCAGATTGACCTGGGCATCCTGCTGTCCGACTGGGGTTGCGACAGTGGGTCGTGCGCTGGGGACGTGGACCACGACGGCGACACCGACCACGCCGACCTGGGGCTCCTGCTGGCCCACTGGGGCGAGGGCTGCCCGTAGTGTGGCGGCGCTCAGAGGGCCTGCCCTGGAACTAGACGTGCACGGGCTGCAAAAGCGCTTGACGTTCGGCCTGCCGCTCTGCTAGCGTGGTAGATAGAGAGGGTCCGATTGTGCCGGCCCTGTGTTTCATGAAGGAGGCGGTCATGGTGTTTCGCCGCTTAACGCTCGCGCTCGCCATTTGCGCGTGCTGTCTCACCGCGTGCCAATCGAGTCAACCATGTAATCCGCCGCCGGACGCGCCGACCGAGGCCCGTGCCGGCGAAGACACGGCTCCACCGTCGCACTACCGGGCGGAGCTGCTGCGCCAGGCGATGCGCGGTCTGCGCTACGACAGCGGGCGGGTCGAGATTGACGAGCCGGTCGCCGCCACGGTCGCCGAGCGGGGAACGCTCGAGCAGGCCATGGCCGAGTACGAGCGTGGCCAGGAACTGCTGCGGCAAAACAGGCGCATTCAGGCCATCGAGGCGCATACCCGGGCGGTCCTGATCGCGCCGGAGGCGGCCGTGCTGTACGAAGGCTTGGGCACGGCGTTGTTGGCCAAGCAAAAGGGGCCGGAGGCGATCGCCGCCCATCGGTCGGCGTTGGTTATCGACCCAGACTCGGTGACGGGGCGTTTCAATCTGGCCCAGGCGTTGCAGCGGGCGGGCCGGTTCGACGAAGCGGTTGACACGCTGAACGGGGTGCTTGGTCTCGAGCCCGACCACGCCGACGCACACGCCCGGTTGGCCATTTTGCTGTACTACCTCCAGCGTGACGCCGAGGCCTGGGTGCACGTGCACAGGGCCGAGTCGTTGGGGGCCACGGTTCCGCCGCAGTTTCGCGAGCTGCTGGCGCGGCGTACGCCTGAGCCGGTTGATTAGACGGACTTCGAGTGCGGGTCCGGCAGGGCGGTAGGTACCGTGACCGGGCAAGAGCTCGCCGCCCGAGGCCTGGCCGCATTTGTCAGAAGAGAGGTTTGAAATGAGCCGGAGCGTATCTAATTCGTTCGGTTTGCGTGGCGTTTTGGGTTTGGCTGTGGCGGGTGTTCTGCTGGCCGGCGTCGCCAGCGCGCAGCCGCTGGTCGGGCCGCAAATCCGGATCGACACCGACGGCGGGACGTTTGCCGCCAACGAGACGACACTTTCCTCCACCGACCTGTACCCGTCGGAGGTGGTGGCTGGGTGGAACGATTACCGCGACGGCCCGGGCACGGTGCGCGTCGGGGTGGCGCTCAGTCTCGACGGCGGCCGAACCTGGAACGACTTTCTGTTGCGGCCTCCGCCGCCGTACCGGGCCTATGTCGAAGGCGACCCGATGACGGTGGTCGACCCACGCACCGGCACCGCCTGGGCCGGCGGGATCGCCTTCGCCGGCAACGGCGGCGTCTTCGTCGCCCGCAAGGATCCCGGCAGTGACACCTTCCAGCCGGCGGTCATGGCCCGCGTCACCGGCGGCGCCGACAAAGGCTGGATGGCTGCCGGCCGAGCCCACGACGACCCCGATACTACTCGCGTCTATACCGCCTACAACCAAGGCATGCTCATCTCGACCGACATGGGCTCGACTTGGTCCCCGCCCCAGTACATCGGATACGGCGGCCGATACCTGCCGCGTGTCGGTTCCAGCGGCCAGGTGTACGTGACCTATTGGGATTGGGGGAATGGTGTGATGCTGGCGCGCAGCTTCAACGGCGGCCTCCACTACGAGACCATCCGCATCGCCACCCGTATGCACGTCTGGAACATGTACAACCCGCCCACCCCCGGCACATTCCGCCTGCCGTTCATGGTCTATCTGGCTGTCGATCCCAACAGCGGCA
>JAUWXH010000374.1 GCA_030616465.1 Planctomycetota bacterium
CTCGATTGTGGCGTGGGGATGGAACGGCTACGGCCAGTGCAACGTACCGGCGCCGAACACGGACTTCGTGGCGGTCGCGGCGGGCGAGGACCACAGTCTCGGCCTGAAGTCCGACCCCTCGAACACTGCGAGGGGCTTTAACGGCGACGGGCAACTCCACGTGCCGGTGCCGAACACGGACTTCGTGGCGGTCGCGGCGGGCTCGTGCCACAGTCTCGGCCTGAAGGCCGACCGCTCGATCAGGGCGTGGGGATGGAACTACTTCGGCCAATGCAACGTGCCGGCGCCGAACACGAACTTCGTGGCGGTCGCGGGGGGCGCGCAGCACAGTCTGGGCCTGAAGGGGGACGACTCGATCGTGGCGTGGGGATGGAACAACCGCGGCCAATGCGACGTGCCGGCGCCGAACACGGACTTCGTGGCGGTCGCGGGGGGCGGTGGCCACAGTCTGGGGATCAAGGGCTGCATCCTCGGCGACCTGGATTGCGACGGCTGCGTCGGTCACGCCGACCTCGGCATCCTGCTGGCCGACTGGGGTTGCACCGGCTGCAACTGCCCCGGCGACTGTGACAACGACGGCGACACGGATCACTCCGACCTCGGCATCCTGCTGGCCCACTGGGGCGCGGGCTGCCCGTAGAGCCCTTAGCTTAGGGACCTCGCCGCATGGCTGCTTCGGCGTGACCCCACCGGAGACCGCCGTGCTGACCTCACCCAGGCTCAGCACCCGGCCCCATCGGAGCCCACCATCGTCGCCGCCACCCGGCCGGCCGGCCAGGGCGCTGCACTTTTCAACCGACCATCGGCAACCCCCCAGGCGCTGCACTTTTCAACCGGCGTTTACAGTCACTGAGCACTCGATAACAAGTGACCACCAAGTGACGACTGACTCAGTGACCAACTCACCAGCGACGTGGGGGGCCTCGCATCGCGGCCATCCTCCTTCGGCAAGCTCGTCGGGCGATGCGCCGGGAGAGCGCACGAGTTCGAGAGGCGGCCGCTCACCATCACGTGCACGGCGCGGGGATCAGGCCCCCGCTAGCCGTTGGTGGGCCATTCGCCGAACGGCTGCTCCCCTGGTAGGTTGGCGCCCCGTCACCGCGCCGGCTGACACGAGCCGGAGAGGAGTAGGTACCGCAGTGCCAGAGGTTGGATCGCCTTGAGATCCCGTCACTTCACCCCTGGCATGACGGCCGCACGTCCGTCGCATATGATGGAGTTCTATGGACGAAGTTGACCTGATCGAGGGCTGTAGCCGAGGGGATCGCAGTGCGCAGCACGAACTATATAACCGGTTCGGTGAGCGGATTCACCGGCTTACCCTGCGGCTGACGGGCAACGCGCAGGATGCGTTCGACCTCACACAAGACACGTTCGTCCGGGCTTTCCAGCGGATCTCATCATTTGACGGCCGCTCGGGCATCGGCACTTGGCTCTATCGCATCGCCACGAACGAGGCCCTTCAGCTGTTTCGCAGGCGCGGGACCGAGCAACGTCACCTTAAGGTGTTGGCTGAGCAGCGGGCTACAGTGACGCCCAAGAACCAGCCGACGGCGCGGCAGGAGGTCGAAGATGCCCTGGCGCGGCTATCGGAACCACGCCGGGCAATCCTGATCCTAAAGTACCAGGAAGGCTTGAGTTACGACGAGATCGCGGAGGTCCTGGAAATCGCCCCGGGGACGGTGGCGTCGCGGATGAACCGGGCCCGGGCCGAGCTGCGGGCGATTCTGGCCGGGGGTCCGGCTCCGTCGGAAGAAACCGCCGAGCAACCGCATCCAACAGGTAGAGCGGCCGGACCCGGGGAAGATAGCCCGGGCACGGCCGGATGAGCGTTGACGATGAACTGCGACGAGGTCAAATCCCGATTGGGCGAACTGGTCGACGGCGAGCTGGCACAGGAGCTGCGCCCCACCGTCGAGCAGCATTTTGCTGAGTGCCCGGCCTGCCGCGGCGAGTACGAGTGGTTGCGGTCAATGGCCACCGCACTCGCCGAGCCGCCGGACGCCAGACTGCCCGCCGGCCTGTGGGACGCGATCGAGGAGCGGCTCGACGAGGCCCCGTCGAAAGCGCCGGAGGTGATCAAGCCATCCCCAAGGCGGAGTTGGGTTTTTCGGCTCGCTCGACGTCCGCTGGCAGCGGCGGCGGTCGTCGTGCTGGCCATCGGCGTGGGATGGCTGGTCTTGAATGCGCCGTGGGAATCGCGGGCGTATGCCGCGCGGATCGACTTCCGCCCGCTGTTGGAGCGGGCCGATGGCGATATTGCGGCCGGCATCCGCGCTTTGATGCGAGCGTACAGCGGCGAGCGAATCTCAGCGACGGGAGCTGCCGACCACATGAAGGTCCGAGTGCATGCACCCGACGCTCTGCCCGGTGAGCTACGCCTCGAGTCGCGCTACCTGCTTAACATGGGCCACCATCACCAGGCCCTGGCATTCCATTACACGAAGCCGAGCGGCGACCATCTATTGCTGCTCCAGTGCCCGCCGAACGTGGAGCAAGACTACGGCAACCACGAGTGCCTGCCGTGCTCGGTCGGCTCGCACGACGGCCACGGCGTGCGCGTCGGCAAGCTCTACCTGATGTACATGATGAGCGAGAACGTGTGTGTCTGCGTCGTCAGCACGCTGGACGAGCAGAAGCAACTCTTGGCGGCGCTGGACGCGATCCCGATCGACTTCTAGGTGGTCATCGCCGGCTACGCTGCGTCGCGAACTACCACATTGGTGGTGCCGATTGGCTGCTACTCTATGCCTTGGCCCGCACAGCATCCTGAGCAGCAGGACGGTGCGGCGTTCGCGATAGCATCTTTCGTGGCATTCAGGGGGCAGCGATCCTTGCAGATCAATTCGCCTGTCAGAGGGCACACGATCCGACCGGGGCAGTCCGGGCGATCGGGGTCAACCGTCGGGCATTGGTCCCGACAGATGAGTTCTCCCGTTTCGGGGCAGATGATCTTCCCTGGGCAGTCCGGGCGATCCGCTTCGACCGCGGCTGGTTTCAAAGCGCCAAGCGCGGCAAGGCCGAGCAACCCCACTACAACGAGAGTCGGTATGTAGGCCTTTCGCATCATCGTCTCCTGTTGTCTCTACCGCGGCTGAATTCCTTCAACAGAGCGCACTGGCCCCTCGATCGGCGGCAGCGGCCAAGGGCACGTCGCAAGGCGTCGCGAACGCGCTGTAGCTCCTTCAGCTTCTCGTCGACATCGGTGATGCGCTGTTCGAGGCGACGCTGGACCTTGGCCTGACAGGTCTTGCCATCGTCTCGGTCAAGCTGGAGCAACGTTCGGATGTCGTCGAGGGTGAA
>JAUWXH010000359.1 GCA_030616465.1 Planctomycetota bacterium
GGTGACGGCGCCCGGCAGAGGTCGGGCAGCCGCAAGTCGCGAACGCTATTCTTCCTCGGCGGGAGCGGTGCCGGCCTTCAGGCGAATCGGGCCGCGGGCCTTCTTGGCCGCCTCCGGATCGGCGGTCTCTTTCGGCATGCTGATGACCCGGGGGCGGGCAACGGTATCCTCGTCCGGGTCCGACTCGCTCAGCCAGGAAACCACCGTGTCCTCGATCGCCTCTTCGCGTGGGACCTGGAATTTCTCGCCGCACTTCTTGCAGCGCGCAAAACGACCCTGCGCTTCTACCGGCAGGCGGTACTTAGCGCCGCAGTGCATACAAGCACATTTGATGGTGTCGGCCACGAATCACCTCGTTCACGCACGGTTGCGCGTGCCTGCCCACGCCGTGAAACTCCGGGGCTGACGGCGTCGGAGACCCCAAATTCGAGACAACTCAATGTCGGCTGAGTACGAATTTGCGTATGAACGAGATGAGTTCAATACTCGCTAGCTAAACTGAATAACCAGAACGTGCTCAGCCCGCACGCCCTCACCTATACTTTATCGCTGCGCCGGGTCGTTTGCAACAGTAAAACTCCCGTCCCGCGAAATGGCGGCGGCCGGCCCCCCGTCCGACGGTCACGGCCGGAACCACTCGCGGCAGCGCTGGCAGAGGGGGTGCCGGCCGAGCTCCAGCCGGGCGTGGGCCTGACGGGCCCGGGCCAGCGGCGGGCCCGACCAGATCGCCGCCAGGGGCTCCGACCGCCAGTCACCCACTCGCGATTGGGCCGCCACGTCTTGATCGCACAGCGGAATCGCCCCATCCGCCAGCAGGATCAGCCGAGACCATAGCCGGCGACACGGCTCCCGCACGGGCGGCGCCAGGTGAAGCAGCGTGTCGGCCGGCAGGATCCCGCAATAATCGCGGTAACCGCGGATTACCGCCCACCCGGTCGCTTTGATCCAGCGATCGAAGAAGGCCTCCATCTCGGGCAGCGTGGCGGCAGAACGCGTCAGGCTGCAGGCGAGCAGCGGCTGGGGGCTGACCCGCTGCCGGCGAGCTTCCTGGATGCGCTCCACGTTAGCCAGCACGCGTTCGAAGCAGTCGGCGTTGTGGACGCGGCGATAGGTCTCGGTGGTGTCGGCGTCGAGCTGGACCTCGAGGAGATCGACGCGGTGCTCGAAGAGCGAGCCGAGCGTGTCGTCCGATAACTCCACCAATGTCGTCGCCACGCCCAGCCCGCACACGCCGGCCGCCCGAATTCGGCCGCAGATCTCCCCAAACCGCGGGTGCACCAGCGGGTCCCCGTGCCCGCCCAGCAGAACAAGCCGGTCGTCGTACTCGGCAAGCTCCGCCGCCACGCGTGACAGCCCGTCCAGATCCTCGACGACGCGGGTCGGGACACGGTCGCCGCGGGGGCGGAGGGTGGTTTCCGGCAAGGGGTGGTCGGTGGTCAACTCGATTTCCAGCTCGAGCGGGAGTGGGGTGGCGCGATCCCGGCCCGCGCCGCGCAGCCAGCCACAAAGTTGCCGGGCGTCGCAATCGTCCCCGAGCTCGGCGAAGGCCTCCGAGAGCAGCTCGCGCGAACGGCAGGTATCGCCGGTGAGCCGGGCCGCGGTCTGAGCCACGGCCGTGTCCACCGGGAAGCACTCCGGGCGCGTGATTAAGTCCGGGCGCGGCATCTCCGGCCGGTACGTGAGGAAGATCCCGACCATCAGCTCCTGCTCGAGCAGGTCGCCGGCGAACTCGCGGTCGAGGATGATCCCCGCCAGCCCCGGCGGCGCCTGGGTGAAGACGAACTTCGCCTCGGCGGCGTGCTCCGCCTGGTGGGCGACCATGCCGCTCGCGATGTCGGGGTCGAGGGTCGGCTGGTGCCCGTCCAGACACAACAACGCTTCGCAGCCGTAGTGGTCGAGCACGCGTGCGGCGCAAAGCGGCTCGAGGTACTCGTCGAACCAGGTGGTCCCGAACGGGCTGCCGCGCCAGGCGTCGAGGTTCCACTTGCGCGCTGAGCGGACGAGCTGGCGTCGGGGCCGCACACCGTCATCAACGGCGAGCACGTCGATGGTCTGCTCCAGACCGAGCCCGCTGACGACTGCCCGTGCCGGCTGCTCGTCGCGAGACCGGACGACCAGACAGCGACCCGCGAGCCCCGTCACGCGCGTCAGCCGCGTCAACGTGTGCTCCAGCACGCTGCGTGAGCCGATCCGCGTCGCCAGTTGCGATGGGCCGCCGAGGAACGTCTCGGCAAAGTCGGCGAAGACGGCGGCGACAATCTTCATGGCAGACGCTCTTGCAGGCGGCGGACGGCGTCGGGCAGCACGCCCTCCAGATACTCGCATCCGTCGATAAACGCGTCCACGAACTCCTGGTCACGCGCCAGGCGCCGGCGCGCCGTGTCGGGCGTCTCCTGCTCGGGCTCACCCAAGCGGCGGTCGGCGGTGTGCCGGCGCAACTCGGCGAGCTGGGAGACGTTCAACACCAACTTGTATGTCCGCTCATGCCGCTGCACGAGTGTGCGCAGCTCATCCACGTGGACCACGACGCGGTTGAACTCCTTCGGCTGCGAGACCAGCCCGACGAGCTTGGCCAGCAGGCCACGCATCTCTACGGCGATGTCCTTTACCTCCCGCAGCTCGACGAGCCGGCTTTCCAGGGCCCCAACCGCGCGCGCCTTCCATTCGCCTGCCGCCGGCGGCCGGTCGGCGAACAGGCCCGCGGGCAGCGGCCGCGTGCAGAACTTCTCGGCGGCCGCGCGCAGCGGCATCACCTCCGTCCCCGCCAGACGCATCCCGCTTTCACAGGCGTGAATGACACGCTGCGGCGAGGAAAGGAAGTCGGATTGGAACTGCTCGGCGTAGGTGAAAAGCTGGTTGTCGGAGTACGTGTCGCGGCCCTGGATGTCCTTGACGACGCGGAGAATCGGGCGGTTGCGGACGATGCGCTCCCACTGCTTCATCTCGACGGTCTGGAAGCGGCCCAGCTCCGGGTGCCAGGTTTTCTCGATGGGCATTCCCGGCGGGTAGTACAAGCCTTCGGAGTAGCACAGATCCTGGCCAACAAGAATGACCGGGTCGCATCCCAGGTGCTGCGCCAGGTAGAACGCCAGATGGGCAACGGTGCTGCCGGCTTTGAGCGTGGCCCGGGCGGGGCCGACTTCACGCAGGAAGTCATCGACGAACGGGTGGGACAGGACGTAGGCCCGGCCTGGGTAGAGGTCCAGCACACCCCAGGTGGCTTTCGGCTCAGCTACCAGGATGCAATCGCCGACGTCCGCGAGGCCGCGGAAAAACTCCGCCGAAACCGCGTGGTAATCGAGGCTGGTCACGAAATGTGGGGTGTGGCCCAGCGCCAGCAGGGGCTTGAAGACGGTTTGCACGGCGATCACGACTGCCCGCTCGCGCAGCTCG
>JAUWXH010000517.1 GCA_030616465.1 Planctomycetota bacterium
TGATCGAGGGCTGTGTGCGGCCGGACGGGACCAGCCACCCAGGCGCGGCGAACCTTGAGGTTTCGCTGGGTCTCGTGAGTGATGGGCCGGTCTTTGCGTACCGGCGCGTGCCGGGCACGCCGATTACGGCCACGCAGTTACCGATCCCGGCGGATGAGGATACCCGGCAGCTCGCGGAGCTGGCCGTCGGACGCACGTACACAACCGGGTACTACCAGCGGCGCGGCAAGGGCATGGTGCTGGTCCTCGGTTGTCCGCCGAACGCGGCGGCGATCCTCGCCGTCCATCGTTTCTTCAAGATCGAGATTCCGGTGCTGCCGCTGACGCCGGGTATCCACGCCTGCAAACGCGGCGACAAGATCGTCGTCCTCAACCCGGGCGAGGCTCGAACGGCCAAGCTCAGACTCGGCGAAGAGATTCGCCACGTTGACCTCCCGCGCTGCTCGGGTGTGATCCTCTGAAGTAGGGTGCGTCTCGACGCACTATTTACGTACCTACTCCATTGCACCCAACACCAGCGCGAGCAGGCCCATACGCAGCACGACGCCGTTGAAGGCTTCTTCCCAGTAGCGGGCGTGACGGGTTTCGTCTACATCGGGCGGCAGCTCGTCCATGCGCGGCAGCGAGTGCAGGATAATCGCGTCGGGCTTGGCCTTGTCGCGCAGTAGCTCGCGCGTGACGCGGTACGCGGCCGGCGTGAGACCCTTGTCCACGGCCGCTTCGACGCGCGACTTGGTGTAGTCCGCCTGCACGACCGGCTCCATGTAAATCACGTCGGCGTCCGCGATCGCGTCGGCCGTGCTCGATGCCTCGCGGAAACGCAGGTTCAGGTCGGTCAATTCCTGCTTGAACTCCGCGGTGAGCGACATTTCCGGCGGGGAGACATAGGTCGCCTCGATGTCGAATTCGGCCATCGCGTAGCTGATGGAATGCATGGTGCGCATACGCATGTCGCCGATGCAGAGGAAGTGCAGATCGTCGAGCGTGCCGCGTTCTTTCCAGACGGTGTAGAGATCGGTCAGGACCTGTGTGGGGTGCTCGCCCCAGCCGTCGCCGCAGTTGATCACCGGCACCCCCGCCCAGCGGGCCGCCTCGTGCGGGGCCCCCTGCTGGAAGTGGCGCATGGCGATCACGTCCCCATAACACTGGAGCATGTGCACCGTGTCCTTGATCGACTCCTGATAGAAGTCTCCGGCCCGGGTCATCTTCACGTCGGAGAACCCGAGCACGCGGCCGCCCAGCCGGATCATGGCGGCCTCGGTGGCCAGGCGGGTACGGGTACTGGGCTGGTAGAAGGCGGTCACGAGCGTTTTCTTGGCCAGCAGGTCGGTATTGCGACGGTCGTGGGCGAACGGGGCAAGCTCATCCGCGGCCTCGAACAGGCGGAAATACTCCGCGCGCTGAAAGCCCTTCAGTGAGAGGATGTCGCGGCCGAGAAAACTCTGCATGGTGCAGCTCCTGGGAGAGTCGTCAGTCGTCAGTTGTGAGTCATCAGTCGTCGGTCGTCAGTCCTCAACACTCAGCACGTACTGAACAGGTCCGTGAGAGCTTCGGGGTCCGGCGGGATGATGCGCGGCTCGCCGACCACTTTCATTACAGACGCGACATCTTTCAAGCCGTTGCCGGTGACCAATACTACGATCGTCCATTCCGGGTCGATGCGGTCCAGTTCGACCGCTCGTTTGAGCCCGGCGAACGAGGCGACGCCGGCCGGCTCGCCGAAGACGCCCGCGCCGCGGGCGACTTCCGTGATTGCCGCCAGGATTTCATCGTCGCTGACGGTCACGCCGAAGCCGCCGGAAGCGCGCACCGCCTGCACGGCCGCTTCGCCGTCGCGCGGTATGCTGACGGCGATCGAGTCCGCGACGGTCCGGCCGGGCACGGGGATGATCGTCCCGTCGCCCTCCAGGGCGTGGACGACGGCGGCGCTGTGCTCGGCCTGCACCGCGAGCAGGCGCGGCAGGCGGTCGATGAAGCCGAGCCGGTGGAATTCCTCGAAGCCTTTCCACACGCCGCTGATGATATTGCCGTCGCCGACCGGGACCACGACGAGGTCGGGCACGTGCCAATCCAACTGCTCGCAGATTTCGAACGAG
>JAUWXH010000435.1 GCA_030616465.1 Planctomycetota bacterium
TGCCGCGGTCCGGTCGGCCCCAGTAGAAGAAGTCAACCAGCTTGACCTCAAAGTGGATCCCCCGCCGGGCGACCAGCACGTTCCCGTCGTGCACGTCGCCGTGGTACTCCTTCAGGTGGTGGATCTGCTCCAAGCCGACGGCGAGCGCGTGGAGCAGGTGGAGTGCCTCGAAGGGCGGCAGGCGCTTGCCGGGTCGGCGGGCGACGAAACCCGCCAACAGCTCGCCCTCGACCAGGTCGCTGATCAGGCAGGTGACCTGGTTGCCGCGGAAACGGATCGGCTCGGAGTGGTGGTACTGGATCACGATGGAGCACTTGCGCAGCCGATCCAGCTTGCGGGCGTAGAAGCGGACGGCCCGGTCGCGCACGTTGCGTTGCGGGTAGAAGACCTTGACCGCGCGGGGAATCCCGGTGCGCAGCTCGGTGACGCGATAGACTTCACCCTCCCAGCCGGAGCCCAGAAACGCCTGGACTTCGTACTTGCCGGCCAGGACGCGGCCGGGCGAAAAGTGGAACGCTTCGATTTTCGGCACTCGTGCGGGCATAGCCGCTGCCATCCTCTTCGCCAACGCCGGACGACGGTGTCAGCCGCAGCGAGCAGGCGTTCGCCAGTCCCCGCTCCGACCGGCCGGCACCGAGGTCTACTCGGCGATTCCGCCAGACGCCGTGTCCACTACAGCAGCGGACTCCGCCGGCGATGCCGGGGACGATTTCGTTTCCCCGTCGTCCGACGGCGGTTTGGCCGGGGTCGTCGGGCGCAGGTGCATGCGGAACGAACGCACGATCTTGTCCAGCCGGGGCGAGGGCTGCGGCGTGAAGCCGAAGCGGCGTTCATCGCGCGGCACCTGCACCTTGGCCATGCGTTTCCAGCCGCGGTTCATGCCGTGGATGAACAAGGCCGTGGACAGCGAGCGCGTGCGGAGCAGCGTGCGAAGCGTTCGTTTCCAGACCCAGCGTTCACGTGCGGCGGCATAGCGCAGCTCATAAATCGCTTCGTCGAGCTCACGGGCGGACATGCGCTGGGGGCGATAGACGGTCTCGACGAACGTGTAGCGCTCCCAGTCGCGGGGGAAATCGACGGCTAGCAGCCGACCGGCAGCCCGCAGCCGCTCGAAGTACTTGGTGTCCGGCAGCGGGGTGAGGTTGGTGATCTGGAGGGTGTCGATGCCTATCTGCACCGCGGCCAAGGCCGTGTCGGCGACGGTCTCCGGCGTGTCTTCGTCGCACCCGATGATGAAGGCGCCAAAGACGGAGATGCCGGCCTTGTGGAAGCCGCTGACCAGCTCCTGGTAGCGGGACACGTTCTTGCGATTGACGCCCTTGTGGTAGCTCTTGAGCGATTGCTCGTTGAATGTCTCAAAGCCGATGAGCATCCCGCGGCAACCGGCCCGGTAGGCCAGCTTCAGACCCTCCGGGTCGTCGCCCATGTTGATCGTGGTTTGGCTGAACCACAGCCGTTTTTTGCCGTGCTTGATGAGGGCGCGCAGCAGCTCCTTGGCCCACTCGGCGTGTCGCGGTCCGACGCCGAAGAAGTTGTCGTCCACCACGAAGATGAACTTCTGCGGCGTTTGGTTCCATTCGTCGATGATGTCGGCGATGCGTCGGCGGCGGATCGGCGCCCCGTTGAACTTCGTCACCGAGCAATAGTCGCAGCCCACCGGGCAGCCACGCGACGTCTGCAGGGCCGACACGTCGTAGGTGCCGTTGATCGGCTGAAGCGTCTGGCAGCCGCCGCCCAGCCCGGTCTGTTCCAGGTCTGAGTGCCTGCCGTCGTAGCGCGGCCGGAGCGAGCCGGCGGCGGCATCACGAACAATCTCCGGCCAAATCTCGTCGCACTCGCCCACGGCCACCGAATCGAAGTATTGGGCCACCTCCTCCGGGCAAGCCGACGCGTGTGGCCCGCCGATGACGGTCTTCATGCCGCGTTTGCAACACGCGCCGGCGATCTCGTACGCCCGCGTCGCCCCGCTGGAATACGCAGTCAGGCCGACCAGGTCATAGCGCTCGGGTGTCAGCAGCGTATCAGCCGCTTGTGGGCCAAAAACCTCGTCGATGATGTCTACGTGGTGACCGTCGGGGACGAGCTCGGCCAGCACCTGGAGACCGAGCTGCGGAATGTAGCTGCCGATCGTGTGATATCCCTGTGTCCGGCGGGCGACCGGATTCACCAGCGCAATCCGCACGTTGTGCCCCTTCAAGGTTCCCAGCCAAGATCAAACCGGGGTACCGCCGCCCGGTCCGCTCGGAGCCCAAACACCGGCGGCATTCTACCGGGATTCGGACTCGGCAACACGGGGAAGACGGACGGCTTCTCGTCACCGGCGTAGAGGGCCGCGGCGCGCGGTCCGGCGAGCTGTCGGGTCCCACGGCCCAGAGCCCAGCTCATCCGCGTGTTGCTCGCGCTGGATGTGTTGGGGGATAGGTAACGACTTGGCGGGCAGCAGGCCGGGCGAGCGGCTGTCACCGACACCTCCCTTGCGGGCGGGGCGACCTGCGCATAGAGTCCCGCATATGAAGGAATCTGATTGCGAACAACTCATGGGCAAGTGGGTGACAGCTCGCTGCCACAAGCGGGTCGCGGAGCACGGCAAGTCGATGCCCAAGGGAGTCCGGGACTGGCTCGATACGCTCGCGTGGAACCCGGGCGCCGGGGACGCGCAGGCTCCCGTAGAGGCCCTGGGCTGGCTGGTCAAGACGATCGACGACCCGGCCTGGGGCGAGACAGAATGAGTCTGCCCCCTCCCGGCGAGGTCCCTCGCGGACGGTATCACCACCCGGCGGCGGGATGTCACAACATCATGGTTCGCCTGGCGTGGCCGCGAGAGAGTCGTC
>JAUWXH010000019.1 GCA_030616465.1 Planctomycetota bacterium
CTCGAGCATGGCGTTGAGCACGTCCGGATCGTCCGGGCACTCGGCGTTGGCCCGGCCCAGCAGGTTTAACGTTTCCCCGATCTCGCCGATCTCGTAGGCGCAGCGGGCCGCCTGGACCAGGTACTTGACTTCCTTATTGATGTCGTAGGCGTTGAGGTACAGGCGGATGGCCTCATCGGGATCCCGGTCTTCGATCTGCCGGGCCTCCCTGACGAAGACCGCCGGATCCCGCTTGGTGGCCTGAAGCGTGGCCACCGCCACGATCACCACCGACAGGATGATGCCTGTGATGGTCAAGCCCGCCACAAGGTTCTTGTTTAGACGACGACGCCGAGCCATGTCAAAAATCCCCTACTGCTCACCGCTGGGCGCGACCGGCGGCCTCGTCGGTCCCGTCCGAATTCAAGGCCTCCCAGTCTGCCAGGTGATCCTCCAGCAAGACGGGCATGATCTTACGCAAGAGCTTCCCCGTCGCCGCGATCGACGCTTCCTCGCTGGCGTTCCGCCGAAACGAATAATCCGTGAAACGGACCTCCACCTTGGCATAGTACGCATACCGGTGGAAGAGGTTCGATTGAGCCAAGCGGACCTCGTTGCGGGTAGTTTTATACTCGCCGTTCACGTGGAAGAAATAGAGCACCTTGAAGGTGGCTACCCGCGTGGAAGCGCCCGGGAGACTCGCCTGGTTGGCACCTGCCAGCTCGAAGTCGCACATGCGTACGGGAATGCGCCCGTCCGGGGCGCCCACCCCCGCTACAGGGATCCTTGCCCTGCCCAGCCCAACGAGGGCCGCCCCCGCAGCCCGTATGCACTCTTCCGGAACGTGCGGCACCAAATTCGGCTTGCCCGTGTAATACGATATCAACAGGTGGGCTACACAGGTCGGATCGTCCCGCTCGCGGTCCAGGTCCACGATGCTCCAGTTCAGGTACTCCTCGGTCCCCAGAGACTCGACAGCGTCCTCGGAAAGGGTGTCCGGCTGGCGGGTGTGCAACCTGTATTCCGGGAGCAGCTTGCTCTGGTCCATGACCGCCAGCGGCCGCTTCAGCGGCACGGATTGCTTCTGGAAGTACAGTTGGAACCGCCGGGCCAAAACGTCCATCGTGGCCGCCGATAGCAGCAGGCACGCCAGGCAGACGTAGAACCGCACGCTGCTGCCGCGTACGACGCTGCCCAATCCGTTCAAGCAGCTCTGCAGCCCGGCGGAGAGGCGTCCGCCGGTCCGCGGCACGGCCGGAGCCGGCGCCTCGGCAGGCCGGACCGGTCGGTCGGGCTGCGCCTCTGCGGTCGGCGGGCCGTGCAAGGGACCATCATTCGTGGTCGCCGGAGTTTTCACTTGGCGCTCCGGAACGCTGCGTGTAATCCAAACATCCATACGTGTCAGGCAGGTTGCTGTTCGGGTTCCTGCTCCTCGACCACCAGGTTGTTCAGCACCCATCCCAGCCCGCTGAAGATCCCGAACGCCACCATGATCGTGACCAGGCCCATCGCGGTGTGGTAGGTGCCGGTGGCATACTTCGGATCGACGAAAATATGCAACACGCAGGTAATCGACACGCGAATAAAGTTGCAGAACACCGCGATGGGCACACAGGAGGCGATCATGATGACGCGTTGCCACCACGGCCGCTCGGACAGGAACGTCACGGCCACGCCCAGCGCGCACAGGGTGATCGTGCTGCGCATCCCGCTGCAGGCATCGTTGATGCCGATCTGCCCGGCGCGACCTTGGTACATATAGTCGATTAAGGAGCCTTTTCGCTCGATGTAGTCCAACGGCGTAACCAAGCGCAGGAAGCCGGTCGCCACCGTGGCCGCCATCCGTCGCAGCGGGTCGGTCAGCTCGAAGTAAACCCGCTTGGGCAGCGGGACGGCGAAAAACAGGTAGAGCCAGGGGAGCCAGGCATGGCGCATGACCGGGAGACCGCACAGGAAGACGATGATGCCCAACAAACACAGCAGCAGGCACCCGTGGCGCAGGAATGTAAACGTCAGCCACCAGAAGGAAAGCTGGTAGAGCACCAGGGCGCCCAGCAGGATGATCAGTCCCACCCAGGTATAGCGGACCGGGGCGCGTTTGATCTTTTCCCAGCGGTTGTACACCAGCCACACACTGAAGAGCGGGATGATCGGCCCGTGTGACCAGTCGGACTCGTGCAGCCAGGGATCGACCAGCGAGCCGAGCTGTGCGGGGAGAAAGTCGAGCAGGTTCCAGAAGGCCGCCACGAACGCCGCCGCGATGATCACCGCCCGCATCTGGGCCGACCGGTCAAACGCGATCTGGCCGGCCGGCGGCGAAGACGGGTTCGAGGCCATGCTTCTTGCTCCTGCCAGCGCTAGAAGGGCAGGCCCAGCCGCTGGGCCTCCTGGATCTTCAGCATCTGCGGATTGGTCTTTCCATAGAACGCGTCCTTGTCCGCGAAGTTGCGGTCGTAAACGAAGCCGAACCCATACGTGAATCGGAACGAGTTTCGGGCCACGAACAGGAAGGGTGCGACGAAGTGCGTGCCGACGTTGAGGATGTCCTCGTCGCGGAGCAGCACATCGTCCTCCAGGCCGGCAAAGATGGCATCCAGGTTGACCGGGATGGTGATCTGCGTATCGGTGCCCGGCTCGCGGCGGATGATCTCGCAACGTTGCGGCCAGGCCATCGCCGAGAACCCGGCGGCCGTGGCGATCGCCTGTTTGACCGTGATCTCGCGATCGCTGAAGGCATACACGCCCGGTCGGTTCACCTCGCCCATCAGGTAAAACACGCCCGTGTCCATCGGGACCTGAATTGCGTCGCGGTCGCGGATAATGATGTTGTAGCGTGGATCGCCGGCCTTGAGCGCCTTCACGTCAATCTCGATCACGCGCTGGGCCAGTTCATACTCGGGCACGTCCTCCCACTCGAATTGCGGCAGCTCGACCGGGACCTGGGTGGGCGGCTCGGCGGGCGGGGGTGGCACCTGCTCCTCCGGCCGCAGCTCCCGCGGCTCGCCGGTGACCGGGTCGAAAACCAGCGGCGCGAACGGACGCTGGCGCTCCGGCTCCTGCGGGCGTGTGGCCGGCCGCGAAGCCTGCCCCGGCGGCGCGATGATCGTCTCCAGCTCCTCCAACTCTTGGAATGGCTGCGACTGGCTCGCTGGTGGCTCCTGCGGCGAAAAGCCCAGCCCCGCGAAAAAGCCGAGCGAAGGATTCTCCTGATCCTCCTCCATCGGCGGCGGAATTATGAGCTCTTTCTCAGGCGTCGGCTCTTCGGTCGGCCAGGGCGTCGTCTCGGGTGGACTCGGCTCCTCGCGCCGAATCACGTACAGTGTCTTGGTAACCGGGCTGATGCCGCGAGCCAACGCCAAGGCGTCCAGCAACCGCAGGTCGGGCTGCGTAATGGGGAAGGCCGCCTGGGCGTTCACCGCCCCCAAGATCGTGAAGAAGCGTTGGCGGGGTGTCTGCACGATGACCCGTACAATGGGGTCAGGCAAGAGCCCGTCGTCGATCAGCCGCGCCGTGAGCTCCTGTTCCACCTCCTGCTCGGTCATGCCGGTGATCTTGATGGACCCGAGAATCGCCAGGCGGATGTAGCCCGTCGGACTGACTTCATAAGCACCTTGCTCGGGCATGCCCGGGGCAATCAGGTCATTAATGACGACAGCAACCTGATCGTTGGGGCCGATGCGGTAGTCTTCATAGAGCGGTACGAGGTCTTCGGGCGTCGGCTCGGTGGCGGTGGCCAAGCCCGGCGGTGCTTCACGCGGGGTCAGCACACGCCGGATGCCCCCCTCCTTATACTTTAAGGGGAACTGCCCCACCGCTGTCGGATCCAGGAAGCTGTTCCAGGGCGCGAGGGCGCAGCCCGACAACAGGCCGACCGAGCAGCCAAGCCAGGCCACGGCCGCATACGCACTGAGAGTCGTCCAATGAATTCGCATGGCAAATTGCCCAGGGCTCGGTCACACGGGCACTTTAGCAGCCCGAGCGCTGCGAGCAGACAGTTCACACGTTCCCACGGGTCGCGGCCTTCCTGTGCTCGACGACCACGCCAAAGTGCTGGAATCTAACCAGGGCGTACGGCGGATGTCAAACGCCGTGGTCCTGGGACTGGTGCCGCAGGCGATGCCGGGCACCTGACTTACGCTCGCCGCGAGCGCTAGTTCACCGCTTCTGCCGCTCGTGGCACGTCACTACCTCCCAATTATCGGTCGGACGCCGGCGCTCATTTGAGGAAGGCGGCCGATCCACCCACAACAACCCGCGCCGACGCTCGCGCGGGCCGCGACGCCGGCACGCCCCCACAATCGGACCGCCCCGCACCCCGCATTGAAACCCCGGCTTTCTTTGCGCTGCTAACACCCGGCGACCCGATAGAGACGGTCATGAAAACTCGCGGTAGCGCGGCCCGGAGGCGGGTGCTGATCCTCGGCGCCGGCGGCCACGGCCGCGTGGTGCTCGACATTCTCCTCCAGGCCGGGCAATACGAGGTGCTCGGCTTCCTCGACAACAACCGCGACATCCAGTCCCGACGCGTGGACGGCCTGGTGGTCCACGGCAGCATCAGCGACCTGGAACGGCTCGCACGCGAGCTGGACTTGGACGGTGCAATCATCGCGATCGGCGACAATGGTGCCCGCCGTGGGCTGGCCCGGCAGATCGAGCAGGCCGGAATCGAGCTGGTCAACGCGGTGCACCCCTCGGCAACAATTGCGTACAACGCCACGTTGGGACGGAACGTGGTGGTCGCGGCCGGGGTCGTGGTCTGCGCCAACTGCCAGATCGGAGATTCCGTCATCTTGAATACCGGGTGTATCGTCGATCACCAAACCATGATCGGCGAGGGCAGTCACATCTGCCCGGGAGTGCGCATCGCCGGGCGTGTCAAGGTCGAGCCGGGTGTGTTCGTGGGGATTGGGGCCACAATCGTCCCGAAGGTGACGCTGGGTTGCGAGTCGATCATCGGGGCCGGGGCCGTCGTGATCGACGACATTCCCCCGATGGCCACCGCCGTGGGCGTCCCCGCCCGACCGATCAAAGCCGCCTCGGCGTCCGAGGAGGTGGCGGCAATGCTGTTGCCGGCAGACGTCTGACCCCCCTTTTCGAGCACCGGCATCTACGAGGCGGCCGGCTCGGGTGTGGTCTGGGCATCTTGCCGGTGGAGGCGCGTCGCCACCAGCCGCCCCAGTGTCGCGCTCCGTGCTTCGATCGGCTGGATCACGACCCGCGCGAGGTCCGCCACGATCGCTTTTGCTTCCTCGCGGTACGCCTGCCCCTCGCGAGCCGCTTCCTGAATTGCCGCCGCGAGGCCAGCACCGACTTCGTCCAACCCCGCCGTAAACCCCCGGCGCATGGCCCGCAGCGCAGTCCGCTCGAGCGACGGGCGCAGACTGCGATCGAGCAGGAACGGCAGGCCCCACGCAGCCAACACCAACGCCACGCTGTGTACCGCGAACGGCACCCCGAGGAAATCCGCGCCGCCCACCGTGGCAAAGTAGTAGCGCCGCACGACCACCCACCCAGCCCAGGCCAAGGCGACCGCCGGCAGAAATACCATCAGAAACCCGGTGAGGCGGCGTAAGGCTCGTTCGAGCGTGGTTCCGGGAGCGGCCAACGCCCTCCGCAGCTCATCCTGCACCTGCTCCCTCACGAGTGTGCCGGCCGTTTGCGCCGTCGCGTCCAGCCGATGGCGAAGTGGGTCGGCCGCGACCTGCGCCCGACGAAGCTCCACCTCCAAGACATCGAGGGCGGCGTCGAGCTTGGATTGGGTCCACTCGTCCCAGAGAGGATCGGTGAGGTGGGACAGCTCGTCGGCGTCTGGGGGCGCCTGCGCAGGCTGCCGCTGCTGCGACGACGTAGCCGCGTGCTCCTCCTCGGCAGGCTGGCAGGGTGTCGAGGGCTCACGGCGGCGGTCTGGATCGGAACCGCTCCCGGCAACACGCTTCACCTGCCGCACAACTTGGCCCACGAAACCGCTCTCGCGAACGGCCAGCCGACCGGCCGCCGTCCGCATGGGCCACTCCACACCCTCCAGAATGGCCGTGCGGGCCCGCTGCCAATGTCGCTCGCCGACCGAGGCGAAATCCGGCCAGTGGCGCTCGCTGCCGAACCGGGGCAGAACGGCGTTGACCGCGCCGCGGAGCTCCAACAGCCGGGCTCGATGACCGAGGCGTTCCAACTCGCGAACGCCGTGCTCGCGCAGGACATCCCGAATCGTGCTCTCGATGCGGTCGAACTGGTCCGGGGTGGGCAGCGGTTCGGCGACTCGGGCGCAACATGTGCACAGCAGTAACGGAGCCTCGAAACCCGCCCCACGCAGCATGCGCGCAAAATCGTCGCGCTGGGTCGCATCACCCTCGTCCCAGCGGTTCATCACGAACATCCACCCGTGTTTGTGTCCCCGCTGGAGCAGCACACGCCAGCCGACGTCGTCGCGGTAACGCTCCGGGCTGACCACGTAGACCAGCAGGTCGATGTGCGGCAGCCAGCGCAGGGCACAGCGGCGGTTGTCCTCGTAGGTGCTGTCGATGTCGGGGGCGTCGATCCAGAGCACGTCGCGCCGGGCGTCGGAGGCATGCCTCTGGCAGCGGACCTGGCCGACGGGCAACCCCGGGGGCAGGTCGGCCAGCTCGATCGATTCGTGCACGTAGAGCGTCACTTCGCGGGAGGTCGGGCGCTCGAGGCCGGTGCGAGCGATCGGCTGGCCGATCAGGCGGTTGAGCAAGGAGCTCTTGCCCACGCCCGTGCCGCCGAAAAACGCCACCACCAGCGGGCGCGCCTGCGAATCGACAAACAGGTCGGCCGGGGTGGCCTGCTCGACGGCGGCCAGTCGCCCCGCGTCGGCGGCATCGAGCCAGTCGGCACCGTGGGCGCGTTCGAACCAGTCACGCGCGCGGGCCAGCAGCGTGGGGAAGGCGTTCGTCAGACTCAGGCCGGGGGTGTCAGTCACGGTCGGAACTCCGGTCACCGGCAAGATGCCCGTGCCGCCCGGTTTGCTCCCAAGCGTTCAGGGCGGCGACAGCTTCCGCTAAATGTTCCGGCGGAATCGCGAACAGCCCCTCGTCCTCCAGATTGGCGGCCAGTGCACGCAGCTCCGGCAGGAAAACGCTCTCGATCAACACGTTCTGCACGGCTTCGTATTGTTGCTTCTTGAGCCGTTTGGCCACGTGGCCCATCTGCACACCCGTGAGGCCCTCCATCAGTAGCGAGGTCAACCCGAACGTCGCCGGCGCCCACAACGCGTCCAGCGGTGTCAGCCCGCCGATCTTCACCGCCAGCAGCAGGTAACCCACGTCGATCGTCGTGCGGGCGGTGCGCAGGGCAACCAGTCGAACCGGCTGGGTCTGAAGTTCCTCGTAGAGGCTGTTGGCCGCGGCGTGAATCTCGCGCGCGACCCGGCGGTGGTGCTCCACGATCGCGTTTCGGAACACCTGCCGCAAACGGCTCTCCTCCCGCTCCAGCCGTTGCGTAACCGCCTGCCAGACCGCACAACCGGGGGTGCTCGGGTCACACTGGCGCGCGGCATCGCGCTGGAGCGAGGTCAGCAGGGCATCCACGGCGTCGAGCAGGACGGCCGCTTCGGTGCCGAGGTCGTGCATCGTGCGGTCTCGGCCGCGGCGCTGGCCCCACCAGGACCGACCGGCGGCCAGGAGCTGGCGCGCCGGCCAGCTCGCCACCTGGCGGGCCCGCGTTATCCATCCGCTGATCTTGGGGATCTCCAGCAGATGCAGGAGTTCGATCGCGGCGCGGCGGAAGCTGTCGTAGCGCTGCGGGTGGTCGAGGTAGTTGCGCCGGTATGCCTCCAGGAACTTGGCCAAGGCGTCCTCGAGCCGGCGGTTCCAGGCCTCCGCCGCGGCGTGCTCGGCCCGCAACGGCGCGACCCAATCGTCCCAGTGCCGTCGAATCAAGGCCTGCACCCCGGCCGTTTTTGCGCGGTCGGCCGCCGCTGACAGGCGGGTGCTCAAGTGTTGGCGCAGCTCGCCGGCCGCCTGGGACGGAAAAGTCTGCGGGTCCCCCATCAGGCCGGGCTGGTAATCCACCGTGGCGATGGGCACGTCGCGGTCGTCCGCGCGCGTCTCAGCCAGGCGCTGGCGCAAGGAGGCCGCGACGACGTCCGTCGCCTCCGGCGTAAGCTTGTTCAGGCAGATCACCAGCGGCCGACGCAGCGGCTCGACCAGCCGGAGCATGCGCCAGACCGAGAGGTCGGAGTATTTTTCCTTGCTCAAAACGAGGACAATCGCGTCGGCGAGCGCGGCCACCTCGAGCAGCCCGCGCCGGTAGCTGCGCGCCGCCAGCGAGTCGAAATCGGGGGTGTCCCAGAGCACGCACGGCGGGAGCGCGGTGTGCTCGCCATCCGGCGTATCAACGATCGTCAGGGCATACGCCTCGAGCCGGTCACGTGAGAGCTCGTCCGGTTCGCAACGGGACCAACCGGGGAACAACTCTTCGGCCCAGCTTGCCGTTCGACCGCCGGAGGTGACCCAGAACCCCTGCGGGTGCACCGTGTAGCCCGCCAAGGGGCTGACCTCGGCCACCGGCCGGCCCAGCAACAGATTGACCACCGTGCTCTTGCCGGTTTGCGTGGGCCCCATGACGGCCACCTGTGGCGGCCGGGCGGTGACCGGCGACGCTGGCGGCTGCGCGTGGCGGATCGCCGCCTCCGCCAGCACCAACTCGCTCAGCCGTCGGTCAACAATCGCCGCATCCAGACCGGCGGCCGGTGTGCTCTCCAAACGGCGGTAACGCTCGATCAGCGTGCCAACGAAGCGGTGAATCGTCGTGCCCGGATCGGCATCTGCCGGGCCGGACGCGTGCGGGGGCTTGGCTGAAGCATTCGTGCGTTCCACAGACGTGTATTCTGCACGATATCCGCCAGCTTCGACAAGGGCCGCCCTTCGCCCCGCAGAGATAGCTGCGCGTGGCTCGAAGCCGCCGGTCGCCGTTCGTGGGCGGGAATGAACACTCGCGCGCCGCCACTGGCTAGAGCCCGACCTCGGCGGGTCACACGTGGCTCGAATGGCGTCGCTCTCGGCCCGCTTCTGCCGTACCCGCGCCCATGTACCCAAATTCCGTAACCCTTGGGTTTTGTGCCAGCCGGTCACACATTCTTGAGCTATAATGTAAGAAGAGCGGGGCGCGGTGGCCCGCATATCTTTGCCAAGGAGGGTGAGGGATGGTGTCCGGGGGCGAGCATGCCGGGCGCGGGCGGTGCTGCGGTCCCTTGCTACCTTGTCCCCCAGCCACAGATCCGGGCGAGCGTAATCCCAGTCACCCGAACGAGATAGCGATCGAGCGTGACTCGCACCGCCGTCACGCCGTTGCCACAGGTCACAAGGCGCGCATTCCTCATGGTCAGGTGTTTGACGGTATTTCTCCTTGGCGAGCTCAGGTTTTCCCGTCGCTAGCGCGCGTCCGGTGTCAGAGGGAAGGAGGGACAGAGGCGGCTGACAGTCGGTGGCCAATCCGGGGGAACTGGGCATGAGCGCGGGCAGAGGAAAACCGAAACGAGCACTCGCCGCCACCAGCGGCAGCCCAGCTCGGCACTTCCCGCCCGGAACCGCTCCCGGTCGGAGCGCAACGGCGCCGTTTCGCTCCGGAACCGCTCCCGACAGAACTTTTCCCAAAAACGCGCGTTGCGCGCGAGCGCTGCCGGAGACTAATAAGAACAGAGACAGAGCGCCGTCGTCCGCGCACGCCGCGGCGGCGTGCGCCGAGAATACGACCACCCGGACCCGAAGCACGGGGCTTCGGAGCTCCCGGGTGAGTGAGCGAGGACAGATGCTAGGAGAACAACAATGAAATCTGCAAAGTCTGGAAGAACATTGGTGATCGGCGTGGCAGTCGCTTCGGCGTTGGGCGGGGCGCTCTGCGTTTCGGGACCCGAGGCGCTTGGGGAGGCTTACGTCAAGGCCCTTGGCGGCACCCCGAGTGAGTCTTTGGTGTCGGTGATCGCATACGACGAAACCACTTACGTGTCAGCCGGATACACCAGCAGTGCCGGAGGGGACATCTTGCTGACAAAGTTTGATTTCAGGGGCAATATCCTTTGGACAAAGCAGATAGGGGGAAGCGCCAAGGACGAGCCCTTCTGCCTCATCAAGACCTTTAACGGAGACATCGTCGTCACGGGGCGCACGAAGAGCGCCGGTACCGGCAACTGGGATGTGTTCCTCGCGAGGTTCACCCCCGACGGTTCTCTTCGCTGGGCCAAGACACTCGGAGCCAATGACAACGACGAAGGGTTCTGTGTTATCGAGACGTACGACAACGACCTCGTCGTGGTGGGAGATACAGATGTTCCCGCGGTCGGCTGGGACGTCCTCCTGGCCAAGTTCGATGGCAGCAACGGGAACAGACGTTGGGTCAAAAGGGCATGGTCGGTGGGCCGGAGCGACTGGGGCTACCGGGTAGTCGAGATGCCCAACCAGGACCTTCTGGTAGCGGGCGGAACCGCTACCGGCGTTGGCGAGTTCGAGAATCGGGACATTCTCCTGGTGAGGTTCGACTCCGGCGGCGGTCTGATGTGGAGCCGACGGATCGGAGAGCTGGTGCCGCATTGGGAGTGGGCCCGCTCTCTGATTCGGACTTCCGACAACGGCTATGCTTTGGCCGGGTGGCAAACGCACCGTGAAATCTGCCCCTGCTCCTCATTCCTGATCAAGCTGGATTCCGGGCTCGATTATGAATGGAAGCGAATCGTGCCGAGCCAAGATCCGTTCAACAACTACGCCCGGTCCGTGATCCAGACTTCCGATGACGACCTCGTTCTAGCAGGAGGCTACTTCTCCCCTGATTCATACTCGCTTGACGTTTGGCTTGCTAAGGCGAATGTCAATAACGGCGTGTTCCGCTGGTCGCTCAACTTCGGGGAAGCCGGGGCTGAGGAGGCGGGCGACGTGACTGAGAACGGGTGTGGTTGTCTGGTGGCGGTGGGATACACCGGTAGCTACGCCCCCTATCCTCCGAACGCCCTGTTAGCCAGGTGCACTGCCGAGGGGACGCCTTGTGTCATCGATAAGTGGGATGGACCTCCCTCACAGGCATGGGATCCGCCAGTCCGGCCTGCGCTCCTGGAGGAGAGTACCCTTGACTGGGAACCCCGGGATTGGGAGCCGCACGTCTGGAACATCGACCTGCCCATTACCACAGTATGTGAGAAGTGTCCCGGCGACATCGACTGCGACGGCCACACCGGGCACAGCGACCTGGGCATCCTGCTTTCGGCTTGGTGCTCGCACGAGGGCGATGCGAATTGGAACGCGTGCGCCGACCTGGACGGGGACGGGCACGTCGGCCACAGCGACCTGGGAGAACTATTGGCCGACTGGGGCTGCGTTGTGGATCCGTAGGTAACGAACCGCGGCTTCGACGGTACCGCCCTGGCAAATAGCAGATTCTGCACGCCGCGGTGGGGAGCACCAGCGAACCGCTGCGGCGGCGCTTTTTTCGG
>JAUWXH010000274.1 GCA_030616465.1 Planctomycetota bacterium
CTGCGCCGTTACGCACCTGGGCGTCGTGATGACGCCTACAGTAGGCTTGGCCATCCGCGCCGGCGGGTACGACGGCGGCGTCGTGATTACAGCCAGCCACAATCCGCCGCCCTGGAATGGATTGAAGTTCCTCGACAACCAGGGCTTGGGCCCGGACCCCGCCCAGGCCGACCAGATCGCCGCAATTCGTGAGCAGGGCCGCTACGCCAGTCTCCGCTCCGGCTTTCGACCGACGGCCCAGGACGACGAGGCTGGCGAGCGGCACGTCGAGGCCGTGCTCGCCACGCTCGAGGTCGATACCACGCCGCTCAAAGGCCTGCGCGTCGTGCTCGACAGTGTTAACGGGGCCGGGGGGCTCCACTCACCCGCCCTGCTCACCGCACTCGGCTGCGAGCTGATCCACCTCAACGGCGAGCCGACCGGTGATTTCGCCCACCCGGCCGAACCGCTGGCCGAGAACCTGACCGGACTCTGCCAAGTGGTGCGCGAGACGAAGGCCGCGATCGGCTTCGCCCAGGACCCGGATGGCGACCGCCTCGCGATCGTCGATGAGAACGGCCGCTACATCGGCGAGGAATACACGCTGGTGCTGGCGGCGGAATTCGTACTCTCCCGGCGCCCCGGGGCCGTTGCCAACAACCTCGGCAGCTCGCGGCTCGTGGACGACGTGGCCGAGCGGTACGGGACAACGGTGATCCGCACCGCGGTCGGCGAGTCCAACGTCGCCCGGGCCATGCTGGCCAACGGCTGCGTGATCGGCGGCGAAGGCAACGGCGGTGTGATCGACCCGCGCATCTGCCCGGTCCGCGACAGCCTCTCGGGAATGAGCCTGGTGCTGCAACTGATGGTGGCAACCGGCAAGCCCATCGGCCGGCTCGTCGCCGACTTGCCGCGCTATGCGATGATCAAGCAGAAGTTCGAGTGTCCGCGCGAACGCATCGACGCGGCGATCGAAGCGGTCGCAAAGGCCTTTGCCGACCGGCACCCCAACCGCAGCGACGGCGTGCGCGTGGATCTGGACAAAGCCTGGGTCCTCTTGCGGGCCTCCAACACCGAACCGATCGTGCGGATCAGCGCGGAGGCCGCCGACGAGGCGACCGCAACCGCGCTCATCCAGCAGGTACGCGCGGCAGCCGGGTTATGAGCCGCGGTAGAATGGCAGGAACGCCGATGCCGGACGAATCCACAACGCTGGCTCAGCTTCGCCGCCTCATGGCGGACTTCGTGGCCGAACGCGATTGGGAGATCTATCACGACGCCAAGAACCTCTCGATGGCGATCGCGATCGAGGCGGCCGAGCTGATGGAGTGTTTTCAGTGGGTGCGCAACGAGGAGCTCGCCGCCCTCACCAGCGACGCCAAGGTGCGGGCTCAGATCACCGACGAGGTCGCGGACATCCTCTGCTTCGTGCTGGCGTTGGCCAACGTGCTCGAGCTGGATCTGTCCACGGCCGTCGAACAGAAGATGGCCAAGAACGCCGCCAAGTACCCGCCCGAAACCTTTCGCGGCCGCTACTTCAAGCCGAAGCGCGGCGAGTAGGGTGGGTCCAGACCCACCTGCTATCCCGATCCAATAAGGTGGGTCCCGACCCACCCTAATGTCATGAAGAGGCTGTCCTCCGGTACGTTACGCGTACCAACGGCCTTGTTTCAGGCCAACGCTTATAGGAGGACAGCCGATGATTGTTGTAGGCATGGACGTGCACGTTCGCAACTCTTTTTTGCATGCCAGCGACCAGAATGGTCGGCGGCTGGCCCACGGTCGTTGCGCGAACACGCCGGCCGCTCTGGCGGCCTTCTGTGACCACGTGCTGCAGGTCGTCCAGGGGGAGCTGCATCCGGTACGCGTGGTTTTGGAGTCGACGACCAACTCCCGGGCCATGCAGCGACTGATCCGGCAAGCCTGGCAACCGCGCGCCCAGACCGTGCAGGTGGACGTCCTGGACGCGCGCAAGCTGCGGATCATCGCCGAGAGTGTCTCCAAGTGCGACGCTGTGGACGCGCGCGTACTGAATCAGTTGGCCCGCGCCAACCTGGCGTTGTCAACCTGCTACATGCCGGACGACGACGAGTTCACGTTGCGTGAGCTGCTGCGCGGCCGGTCGGATCTCGTGCGGCTACGGACCAACGTCAAGAACCGCATTCACGCCGTGCTACACCGGCGTGTGATCGCGGCGCCGCAAGGCGGTCTGTTCACTCGGGATGGCCTTCGCTTCCTGGCCCAATTGGAATTGGACGAAGCCGGCCGACGACTGATCGACGGCTACCGGGCGGTGCTCGATGAGCTTGAGACGCGGATCACGGAAGCTACCCGCTTCCTGCGTGAGGTGATGCGTCGCGAACGTTGGGCCCGCTCGGCCGCCTTGCTGCAGACCATGCCGGGCATCGGCCTGATGGTGGCCTTGACCCTGCTGGCCAAACTGGGCGACTGGCGTCGGTTCAAGGGCCGGGCCGCGGTGGCCAACTACGCGGGTCTGGTGCCCGTGATCCGCGACAGCAACAGCAAGCACTACGCCGGCGGGATCACGCATCGCGGGCCCAGCCATCTGCGGGCGGTGCTGGTGCAGGGCGCCTGGGTGGCGATCAAACGTGTGCCGGCGTACACGGAATTGTTCGAGCGGGTGGCGCGGCGGCGTGGACGGCAGGTCGCGATCATCGCCGTCGCCCGACGAATGCTGGAGGATGCGTTCACGATGTTGCGAAAAGACCAAGCGTTCCGCTTTGTTCCGGCTGCGGCTCAGGGCCGCGTCGGAACGACCGCGTGTGACCCAGCGGTCGCATCGAGCGTCGCAGGCTGAAGACGCGTTGGCCTGAGTCGGGTTCGCGTCCGGCAACAAGGCCGTCACCCTACGTGAGCCGCCGCTCGAATGCGACAATCTGGGCTCACGCGCCATGCGTGAAGCCGAATGGATACGTGGAACGGCTTCTTTCCCCTCCGGAGAGCACGCGGGGGGAAAGAAAAAACAGACGTGCTATAGACAGCGGACAGCCTCATCATGGATACACGAACCGGTCGCCGATTTGCCTTCGCCCGCGCGACCCGCGACAATCCGCACACGTGCGCACACACGCGTGGGTACCTGCATGTTCATCCCGCTGTGGAGGTTGAGTTGTGCGAACAACGACGCTCGTCTGCTGTTTCGCCCTCGTGCTTCCGACCGACCAGGCGCCGGCGAGTGAGAAGCTGACCCAGGCGGACCTGCTGCGGCGGCTGATCGACCTGGACCGGCTGACCACACCGCCCCCGCCGGGCGAGCTCACCGGGTTGTTCTCCAGTTTCGATCGGGCTTCGAAGATCGACGACAACGGCCGCCTGGTGGACTGGCACGCGAACAACGACTACGGTCAGTTCATCCGGCGCGAACCGGACGGCTGGAACGTGATGGCCGAGATGCAGGGGCCGGGGGCGATCACGCACCTCTGGTGCGCCTATGCCCACGAGCAACTGCGCGTCGTGCTTGACGGGAAGATCGTAATCGACGCCCCCTTGGCTGACCTTTTCAACAGCAAGCTGACGCCGTTCGGCCCGCCGCTGTGCTACCAAACGGCGTTGGAAGGCGGTTACAACTGCTACTTCCCTATCGGTTACGCGAAGAGCTGCCAGGTGCTGACACGGGCGGACAATCTGTGCTACCAGATCGACCATGTGCGTTTCGCCCCAGGGACGCAGGTTGAGACGTTCAAGCCCGACCTTGGCGAGCGAGCGGCGGAGGTGCTGGCCGAGGTCGCCAAAGCGTTCACGTTAGGGCTTTCCGAGGCGCAGGTCCTCGGCCCAGGTAAGACCGATCCGATCGCGGTTCACGAGGAACTCAAGAAGGGTGAGAAGCTGACGGAGACAATCGACGGCGCCGGGACCATCCGGGCGATGCACGTTTCGCTCACCGACAGGCGCCCGCCGCGCACGCTGTACGCGCTGCGCCATTGCATCCTCCGGCTGTACTGGGACGGCAGAGAGCGGCCGGCGGTCGAGGCCCCGCTGGTGGACTTCTTCGGCTCGGGGTTCGACCGTAGTCCGTACAACGGTTTGGTCATGGGGACGAACGAGGCGTCGGAGATGCCGGGAGCCGTCAAGGAGGAAGGCCGGTTCATATACTCCTATTTCCCCATGCCGTTTGCCGAGGGGGCCAGGATCGAAATCGAGAACCTGAATCGGGAGAAGATCGGGTTCATGCTCTACCTGCGCGTAGACCGTAGCGCGCCGCCGAAGGATAGCCTGCGCTTCAAGGCCCGCTTTCGCAAAGAGGACCCCTGTAAAGGATTGGACTTCCCGGTTCTGCAAACCACCGGCCGCGGCC
>JAUWXH010000387.1 GCA_030616465.1 Planctomycetota bacterium
CTTGATCAGCGCTTCCCAGACCGCGGCGCGTGATTCGGCCTTGGGTAGCCCGGCCGGGTCAAACACCTTCTCGGCTTGGTCCGGCTCGATCACCCGCCCGCCGGTGCGGTCGGCCAACTGGCTGAGCAACGGCTCGTTCGCCTGAATCTCGCGAAACTCGGGCGAATACGCGATGGACAGACCGGTTTGCAAACTGCCGCTGCTCGCCTCGGTGCCGGTCCCCATGCGGTAAGCCAGGTTGAGGATGTAGCTGCCCGCCTGGCGAGCGTCAAACTCTCCCTCATAGCGACCCGGACCGGTCTGCGTCAGGCGCAGCGGCTGCGAGTCATAGCTCGGCCCCGGCTCCACCAGCGTGCCCTCGATCGTCATGAAGTTGACGGCCGCCGCGTTCTTGTTCAGCGCGTCGATGCGGATCTTCCCCCGCCCGCCCTGGACGGAAGTGCTCACGTCGAAGGCGGTGGCGGCCACCGGCCGAGAAGCCCAGCGTGCGATCTGGGCCCAGAGCTTGCTGAACTTGGGCCAATCGGCCCAGGCGTCCCCCCACCGTGGCCACATCCCGCTGGTAAACGCCACCGTCTTGCCCAGTCCCACCTGCCAATGGGCCAGGACCGGATCCTGTCCTTCTTCCGTCTTACGAACGACGGGGATTTCCGCCAGCGGCTTGGGCGTCGTCAGCACGTAGCCGTACAGTTGCGGAATCCCCTCCCCGGCCAGTCCCGCCACGGTCTGCGGCAGCGCGTTGACCAGCCGGGGCGTAAACGGCGTCTCAACAATCAGCGAACGCCGCACCACCTGCGACTCTTTGATGAAAATCTGCGGGAGCTTACTGTAATCATTGGTCGAGTAGTAACGCCCGCCCGTCTGTGTGGCCATCCACTTGGCTTTGTTCACGTCGATGGCGTGACCCCCGAAGCCGATCGCCACCGTCGAGCACGTGATGCCGTATTTCTTCATCTTGTCGATCAGGTCCCGGCGGGGCGGGGCGGGGTCGAAGTCGGAGATGACGATCATGTGCTTGGCGGCGGCGTCCTTGCGCTCGGCGAGCGCGTCAACACCGGGCCGCATCACCGCGTCCAGATCGGGCAGATCGCCCATGCTCATCTTCAGGATCAGCCGGATGACCGCCTGCTTGTTGCCCACCTGCTGCAACGGGACGACCCAGTACTGCTGCTCGGCTCCCCGCCATTGATAGGAAAGCACGCCCACCAGATCGCGGCTGCTGAGGGTTTTGACCGCCGCCACCGCCACGCGCTCGCCCCAATAGTTCCCGCGTGGGATTTCGCAGGCGTGCATGACCAACACCAGGGCGCCCTTGGGGATTTGCTTTTTGGCCTGCACGTCAAAGCGGACGGGCATGATCTCTTCGATCGGGCTGCCCATCCAGCCGCCGGCACCGAACGACTCGTCCCCGCCGATCATGATCAGCCCGCCGCCCAGATCGCGCACGTAGACCGCCAGTGCCCTCTTGTCCTCCTCGCTCAAGTAGTTGGCCCCCACGTTGGACAGGATCACCAGCGAGTACTCCAGCAGCCGCACCTGATCGAGCGGGTTCTCTCCGGCAATCTCCAGCCCGCAGACCAGCCGCTCGGACTCCAGCGCCCGGCGGAGGATCTTGGCCGACTCCATGTCGTCCTCGGTGGTGAGGATCAGGATGCATCCCTGCCCGGATACGACCGTGAACGCGCGGGCCTGATTGTTGGCGTCGATCGTATCCGTGGCGGCGTTGTCGGGCTGGAACTCGGCCCGAAAGCGGTGCGCCCCGGCCACCCGCAGCGGCACCGGGATAGTCAGCCGATTCGGCCCCGGATCGAGCATCACCGCGTAGCCGGCCCCGGAACCACCCGGGTCGAGGTCCACCAACTGATCGTTGTGGTACAGCAGGATCTTGCCGCTGACCGGCTGCGGAGAGCGCGAGCGGAGCACCATTTGCAGGTTGATCGTCTCGTCGACCGAGGCGGTGTGCGGGGCTTTGAGCTGCTCGAAAATCACCTCGCTGTCGTGCCGGTAGCGCAGGGGCACGACGTCGATGGGAACGTCCGCGGCCCTGTACTGATCCGCCTCCTCCAACGCCGCGCCCACGTTCTCATTTCCGTCGGAAATCACCACCACCCGATGGGCGGATTGCTCGGGCAGCAGGGCCATGCCGCGGCGCAGGGCGGCAGCGAGATTGGTCTGGTCTGGCTGCACCGGCCCGCTCATGCGGTCGATGCCCAGGCCGCCCATCGGCAACTGCTCGATCGCGGCCTGCCCGTCGAAAGCAACCACGGCGAGGCGGTCTTTGGTCGGCCGCATGGCCTCACAGGATTGCTGGACGAACTCGAACCCTTTCTCTTGCAGGTCACGTGGGACGCTGCTGGAACGGTCGAGCAGGAAGATCACCGTCAGGTCGTCGATCGTGCGGACCCATCGGGCGCCCGCCAACGCCAACACCATGCACGCCACCACCACGCAGCGGACGACAATGGCCACCACACGGCGAATCGGTCCCAGCCCCGCCAGCGAGCGGATCGACAACGCCGCCAACAGCGGCAGGGTCGCCAACAGGACCAGATAGCCCGGGTGTTCGAAGCGCATCAATGCCAGCATGACGGTGCTGCACATGCCAACAGCTTAGCACCACCAGGGGCGTGCGTGAACGCCATAATTCGGGCGCGGACCGCCGTTGCAGGCCGTCAGGGGCGGCTCCAGGTCCGCGCGGCACGCCCGTCGATCACCTGCACGCGGTTGTTGCCGGAATCGACGATCAGGATCCGGTCGTCCCGGCCGACCACCAGGGCCCAGGGATACGCCAGTTCGCCGGCGCGCCGCCCGGCCAGACCCCAGGTGCCCAGGCTGCGTCCTTCGGCGTCGAAGCGTTGAACGCGGTTGTTGCCGTACTCGCACACGACCAGCGTCCCGTCCGAAAGCAGGTCCACGTTGTAGGGGAAGCGCAGCTCGCTGGGCGCGTCGCCCACCCGCCCGAACGCGCTGAGGAAGCGGCCGTCGGCGTCGAAGTGGCAGACGCGATGGTTGCACGCGTCGGCGATCCAGATGGTGTTGTCCAAGGCGATCGCGAGCGACTGCGGACGCTCCAACCGCGCCTCCCCCGCCTCACGCCCACCGAAGCTGAACAGGTACTCCAGATCGGGCGAGAACTTGCTCACCCGGTCGTTTCCGCCGTACTCGGTCACGTAGACGAAGC
>JAUWXH010000515.1 GCA_030616465.1 Planctomycetota bacterium
CCGCAGCAACGCAAACGCCGCCACCAGCAACACGCATCCCCCGATCCGCCGGCGTGTCGGCGTCCCAGGCTGTAAGCTCAGCCCGCACAGCGCCGCCAGGATGATTAGCTCCCGCCCGATCGGGAACACGCTCACGCCGAACGCCGTCCCCCGCCCCAGGTTCACCAGCCCGGCCAATGACAGTCGCGTCCGCGTCCCGGTCTCCGTCCCCACCAGCGTCTTCTCGCCCCGGCCGGGACCCATCATCTCCCCGATCGGCGTGGCCACCCAAACGTGCACCAGGTCGCTGACCAGCCAAGCGTCGCAGCCCATCCGCTGCAACAGCGAGGCGGCCAACACCGCCCGCCCGTCGCAGTCTTCCCGCCCCTGCTCCAGCACCTCGGTCACCGTGGGCACATAGTCCATCACCCCCCATACGTCCCAATCCCACGCATACGGAATCCGCTCGTACACCGTCAGTTCAACCGCTTTCAGGACCGCCTCTGCTGCCGCCTCGTCCCCCAACTTCGCCCGCGCGGCCTGCTCCAGGACCGCCAGCCCCGGATGGTTCGGCTCGAGCAGCGCGTTGACATGCCCCAGCCGGCGCCACCACTCCGGCAGCAGCCAGAACTTGGGGTACAGCACCAGCGCCACGACCAGCAGGAACACGCCCAGCTTGGCCGGCCGGCGCAGCCACCAGCGCCACCGATGCACGCGCCGCCACAGATCCACAAACCATCGCAGCATGGGTCTGCCCTTGGCTCGACTTCTGCCCGTGACTGCCGGCCCCGCTCGAGTCCCCGACCGTTGCGGGCAGCTCGGGGTGGCGTGCCGGCCGGGTCCCCTACCGGGCCTGCCTTTCAGGTATATCCCCACAGGGTTCTCCCAGGTTCAGGCATATACCTGAGAACCCCGCCGCCGATAAAAGCTCGGCGGAAGTCCGAGGCGAAGCATGTCAACTTGGGACGAGGCGCTTTGAGAGAAGCGCAGGTGCTGCGATGCCTTCGTGGATTCTCGAACTCTGGCGGCTCATCACCGGCGCTATTGACTACGTGATTCTGGGAGTCGAGGGATAGCGGTGCGCGCGATTCTCGATCCATGTTTCACACGTCCCGAGCGTCAAGCGGAGGACCGGCTGTCCGCGGTGTCACAGCGGGATGACCCGGACGGCAGAGAATACCTCCGGCACCACCCGGAAAAAATCAGAATGGGTCTTGTCATCCCTAACATTTGCCGTACAATAGGGTCACCAGATTCGCCGCTGCGAATGCCGCCCCGAACCGGCGGGCTCGGCCGGCCACGGAATCGGATGCCAGGGAGGGCGTGTCGCCCGCCGCCCGTTCACCGGCCCGGGCCATGCGCGCCTTCGCCCAGCCACGCCCAACACAAGGAGGGCTAGCCTCATGTCCAGGCAACCAGATCGTTCCCACGCTTTCGCCCAGCAGCAGCTCATCCGGATCCAGCGCGTTTTGCCTTTTTTCGCGCCGGCCGAGCTTTCCGGGCTCGCCGACTACCTCGAGCGCCGCTTTGCATCGCGGCTTGCGCGCCTTCGACGAAAGCCCGTACGTCCTGCGCCGACGCGTCCGCGTACTCGGCTTCCCAGTCGCGCAGGCGGATGACGGCCCGCCCCCGAGCACGCGCGTCCTCGACCATCAGCAGGAATCCGGCGGCACACAAGCGGGTCACCCAGTGTCCCTGGGTCTTGGCCTCTTGGTAGAGCAACTTCATGGTGTGATCGACCTGGAAGTTGATTTGGGGTCTGCGTTCGGGCATGGCGGCTCCTTGCAAGGATTACTTTAGTTTCTAGGAATCCGGATCATGGGCTTGACCGCCCGGCCTGTCCAGTGTATAGTAAATCTAGAATGTGTAGATACGCGGCCCGCGCCCCAAACCGACCGGCCCGCCCGCCCGCGCGTCTCGGGGAGCCCCTGCCCGACGACCTACGCACGCGCATGCCTCCGGCCGCACACGCCGCCGAAGACCGCGTGCCCCCCCGCCGGGCATGCCGACTGCGCCGCGGCGGGCGGGTCGCCGGGATCCTTCCGACCCCCTGTTCTCCGGTGGACCTCTCCTCCAGCCGCGCGCCGGTGGTCCACGGCCCGCCCCTATGGCTGCCGACGCGCGGCG
>JAUWXH010000261.1 GCA_030616465.1 Planctomycetota bacterium
GCCTCCGCCAGGGGCATCCGTGCCCACATCTCGCGTACCGCGCCATCCATGGCGACCTCCTCGTCAATGCCCAACCACGCGCAGAATGCGCGATCTCAGGAGACGTGAACAGAGGTAGCCGCTATGTTTACAGCAGTGGTCGCCAGACCTGACCATCTGGAGAAGAGCTACCCCAGGGTCACTATGCGCTACAACCCCGGCATGATCCCCTGCAGCTCAAAGGTCCGCGACCAGCGGATATTCCACAACTCCCGCAGCGGCGTCAGCGCCACGTGGCCGTCCATGAAAACCATGTTGATGTTCCGCCCGTGACGCGCCAGACAGAATCGGCCCATGTGGTAGGGATACTGCGGGCCGTTGATACGCCAGCCGGTCGAGAGATCCGGGGGAATGGTATCCGTCGGCGTCGGCCAGCCGTCCAGCCAATTCGAATCCGCAAAGGCCGGAACGTCACTGAGGTGCTTGAGCATCGACAGCGTGCACCACCAGGCCTCGGGGAACGGCTCAATCGTGCGGGTGTCCTGGCAGTCGCCCTCGACCGGCGTGTACAAGTACCCGTTGAAACCGTAGCTACCGTTCTGCTCGCCCCGGACCCACGCTTCTGTGGCCGAACCCTTGTAATGATTCGTCGGCCACGACGGAAGCGTTCTGGCGTTCGGGCAGAAGCGCAGATCGTCGATCTCGTAGTGGTATGGACGAAGGGCCAGGAGATAGACGTTGTCCGGGTCGTACAGGAAGCAGTGGTCCCTCTGATCATCGCCGTATTGACGCAGCACCATCATGAGCTGTCGCAGTTGCGACGCACAGACCACCCGACGGGCGCGCTCGCGGGCGCCGGCCAGCGCTGGCAACAGAATGCTGACCAGCAGCGCGACGATCGTCACGACAACCAGCAATTCGACCAACGTGAACGCAGCGCTGGCGGGGATGGGCCGCCGGTCGGGGCACGAGTCTCGCGCAGGACCTTGCTCACGCCGCATATGCACACCCAGCAGAACGGCGCCACACAGACCAGATAGGACAGGCACAAAATACTGTGCAGTAGAATAGCAGGAAGCTGAGGACCGGTCAAGTCTCGGAAGTCCGCGATCGTCTCGTGCGGCGCCCAGGAGCCCAGCCGATGGGTGGCAGGTCCGCTTCTGAGCGGACCGGTCGCCGCACCTTCATGGCTGTTATGAAGCAGCCATGCCACCTCGCCCGAGGGGCCGGTCGTCGGCCCCGTTTTAGGTACCGACGTACTTGGCGTAGAGGCTCTTGGCAGTTGCCGCGTCGGCTGTCCCCTGGATGATTGCGCGGCCGTCGGGGAAGAGCGTTATCTGGTAGTCATCGACGGCGAATCTGAGCATGTACTTGTTGAACCGCGGACGGGTCCGCGCACCCAGCCGGGCGCCGATCTGCTTGAAATCCACCTTCGTGCCCGCCGGCTGCAAGACCTGCACCGCGTTTCGACCGCAGAGGGTCGTCGTGTACGAGGCGCGCTCACCGGAGAGGAATTCGTATTCACCGTGCTTGCAGCAGCGGCAGTCGCCCTGGTCGTGGGCCGACTGCATGTTGACGGCCCGGACGGTGCCGCGCCAGGCGTCGATGGTCAACAACTTGCGGTTCAGGTCTTCCAGCCGGCCGGTGAGGATCTTGAGCGCTTCGACCACCTGGAGACTCGCCACGATGTTCACAACGGACGCCAACACGCCGACAGTATCGCAAGTCGGCGTAGTCCCCGGTGGCGGCGGGGCTTCCCAGATGCAACGCAGGCAGGCCGTCTCGTGCGGCAGGACGGGCATCACCAACCCCTCGGCCGCCAGGCACGCCCCGTAGATCCACGGCACTCCGTGCTTGACCGCCACGTCGTTGATCAGAAAGCGGGTCTCGAAGTTGTCGGTCCCGTCCAGGATCAGGTCCACCTCGGCGCAGAATCGCTCGATATTGGCCGGGTTCGCGTCGGCCACCACCGGGTCAATCTCGACGGCCGAGTTGACCTTGCGCAACTTGCGGGCGGCGGCTTCCGCCTTGGGCAGGTTCTGAGCGATGTCGTGCTCGTCGAACAGCACTTGGCGTTGCAGGTTGTCGAGCTCGATGAAGTCGCGATCGACGATGCGCAGGAAACCGACGCCGCCACGGACGAGCGTGTTGGCCAGAACGGACCCGAGCGCTCCACAGCCGATTAGTGCAACCTGCGCGTGCTGCAAGCGTTTCTGCCCCGCGTGCCCGATGGCTTCGAAGAGCATCTGGCGTGAATAGCGGGCCAGGCGGGGGTCCGGCTCATTTGTTGCAGGAGTGTCCGTTTCTGGCATGTCCACTTCGTACGTCGCCCGCGGCTCGAATCGGCCCGGCGGCGCTGTTAGCTGTCCTCATCCGGCATGGGAACAACCGCCGGGCGTGCCGCGTTGTACAACTCCCACGATCGCCGCGCCCCACTGAGGCTGATGACGGCCAGCAGAATCAGCAGCATCACGGAGTATTCCCAGGTGCCGTCTACGCGCGCTTCGATTGTCCACTCGACCATCATCACCAGCATCAACAGGGCAAAGACCACCTCCACAATCGCGGCCAGCAGCATCGAGACACGTTTGCCCATGCCCGCGAGTGCGGCGACGACGAGAAATCCGACGCCGATGATCCGCAGGGACCAGCGGAACACGTGATCCCAGGCACGCCAGAACTCGGCTTCGTCAGAGCTTACACTGCCGGGCGGGTCAACCAGCAGTGTGAAGCCGAAGAAAAGGCACACCCCGCCGCCGATCAGCAACCCCAGCGCCGAGCCGCGGATGGCGTCGCTGACGAAGAGTCTTGCTGCCCTCTCTGTGCTCGCGCTTGGCGGTTCGTTCACGGCATGGCCCCTGCGTTTGCTCGGCGGCCCGGCGAGCAGACCCGTCAGACGCAACGGTTTCAATACGTCCCAAGCGGATGATAGCCGATCAGGTCCGCGTGGTCACTCATACCGACGTGAGCGGGGTTTCTGGAGGGCCTGTCGCGGAAGGCCGGGTCACCTTGGACGTTGACCGGAGGCGCATAATCCTGACGGTACCGGGCTGCGCAGAGGCCGGGATACCTTGCGGTTCGGCCCGTGCCGTAGGAAAGCGAGTCCACTCGCCCGATGGAGGTTCAGAGATGACCCTGCGAGCCACTATGCGTTGCATCGCCCGTGAATGGCTTGTTGCCCTATGTGCTTATTCGCTGCTGATCGCGCCCTTCGGGTGCCAGTTGCAGCGGTCGCTGTTCGATGACGACGGTTTAGCAGGCGAACTAAACACCAGTTCAGCCGGCCTGTTCATCAACGACGATCTGAGCAACCCACTACTCATTGCCGGGCGGAACAACGCCGGCGACGCCTTCTTCGTCTACGGGACACGCGACGCCGACGGGAACCTGGCCGAGATCGAATCCATCGTGGTCAGGACGGCCGACGGCACGGAATCGTTCGTTACGTTCGAGTCGGGCCGGCCGGTGCACGCCCAGGGACCGGACGGCAGCTCTGTGCACATTACCTATCAGGAAGTGTCGCCGTCGCGGCTGACCGCCACCGCCGAGCTCTACAACGCCCAGACCGACGCCAAAGAGTCGTACACGGTTGACATCGACCTGGCGCAAACCGCGCAGCAGATTGCCCGGCTGGTCGAAGAGGCTACCGGGCAGGAGCTGAAAACCACCACGCTGGCTGCCCGCACGCTTGACAAAGACGATCTGCGCTCGCTCCGCATCACCATCTTCAGCCCGCTGTTTACGCTGTTTGTGGTGCCGCTGGTGGCGGCCGTGACGGTGATGACGGTCATCCTCGGGCAGGTCTTGGTGCTGGTTTACCAGGCCGTGGTGGTGGCCATCCAGACGGTGTTGTTGGCCGTCTGTTCGCCGTTGTTCCTGGTCGCGTCCCTGCTGAGCGAAACGATCGTGCGGATCGAGTTCGTCCCCTTCAGCGACTTGTTTATCACCATCCCGCCTCCGCCGATCGTCATACTCTTCTGAGCCGGCGGCTACGGCGTAAGCGCTTGCTGGGCTCGTTCGGGCGGTCGTGACCAGGGCTCCGTGGCGGCGCGGCGCACGGCCGCGGCGATGAATTGATCCGGCGACGAGATCGTCGCCTTCTCGGCCAGCCCCACGATGTACCGCACGGTCAGCCGGTTGAGCTGCTGCTCGACCAACTGCTGGCGGATTTCTTCCTGCACCTCGCCGAACGACCGGCGCTGCGGGCAGAGGCGCTCAGCACCGACACCTCCGTGCTGACGTGCATCGCCAACGATTACGGCTTCGAGCAGGTCTTTGCGCGTCAGCTCGTGGGCAAGGCGCGGGCCGGGGACGTAGCCGTGGCGCTGAGCACCTCCGGCAACTCGCCGAACGTGGTGGCGGCGCTTGCAGAGGCCAGGCGGATCGGCATGAAGACGATCGCCCTGACCGGCGCCGGCGGCGGCAAGTGCGCCGCACTGGCCGACGTGCTGC
>JAUWXH010000323.1 GCA_030616465.1 Planctomycetota bacterium
CCGTCGTCGGCGTCGGTGTGGTGGTGGCGTTGAGCATCGGCCGCCTGATCTTCGCGGGCGGATGTCGCGGACCGGATACGGCGGGGTCCGACAGCACGTTTTTCCACCTCATGCTGGCACTGGCCGGCGGGGCGGCGATCCCCGCGCTCTGCTCGTGGGCCAAAGCCGGCCTAGCACGCGACCTGCCCCGCTTGTCACGAGGCCTGCGCGGCGAGGCCGGGTGGACCGCCGCCTGCCTGCTGTTGGCCCTGGCGGGCACCATCGTCTACTGCGCATACGGTCTGGCCCTCGCTCGCCGGGGAGCGTTTGCCGAATACGACTTGCTGTTCAGCGCCGATCCGGTCCGGTGCATCCGCCTGCTGGAGGGCACCGCCACGTCACACGAGCAGATCGTTCACAAGCACCCGCTCTTCGCGCTGTTCGGGCGCGCACTGTATCTGGTGGCCGCGCCGGTCACCGGAACGCAGAACGCACCCGTGGTGATTAGCGCTCTGGCCGGCGGTGTCTGCCTGGCACTGGCCGCGGAGTATTTCCGCCTGGCCAGCGGTTCGCGGTCGCTGTCATTGGTTTTGGCTGCGGTGCTGGGCGTGACCTCCGGCCACCTCGTGTTCGGCGCGACTCCCGAGACCTATACGCTGACGGCCGCGGCACTCATCCTCCTGCATTTGCTTGTCGCCCGTGGGACGCGCCGCGGCGTTCGCTTCCGTCACGAGGTTCTCGCCGGGGTGTTTGCCACGGGCGTCACGACGACGCACGCGCTCACCGCCGCGGTCTGCTTCCTCGCCAACCGCGGCCGCACGCGGGGGAGACACAGGTACGTGCTTCGCTGGCCCGCCTGCTTGTTTACCGTCCTGGCTATCCCGCTGGTGCTGCAAGGTATCTTGGTGCCCAGTGCGGCTGTCGATGAGACGCACCTTGAGATGTCGCGCACCGACCTGGGCTACCTCGGTCCGGGTCCGTTGGCCGCCCCTGGCCGCAGCCTGGGCAATGTCGCGCGGGGCGTGCTGGCCGAGAGCGTCGTGGGCTTCACGCCGGTCGTGCACATGAACGATCGTCGGCGCCCGGTTCTCGCCGCCGGCCCGTACAGCGGCGCGCTGGCGCGCCTGTGCGTGTTCATCTGGGCGGCGGGTCTGCTGGGCGCCGCCGCCGTCGTATTCACTCGGCGCGGCCTCCGCCGCCCCACCTTCTGGGCCGCGCTGGCATGCCTGTGCGGCACGAGCGTGTTCCACCTGTTTTACGGCAACGATTATATTTTCCTTTACTCGTGCACCTTTACTTTCTATCTGTTTGCGATCGTGGCGCACGCGGCGGCGGGTGTCCCCCGGCGCTGGCTGACCCCGGCCGTCATCGCCTTCGGCCTGCTCCTGCTCGTCAACAATGTGGCTTTCTTGGGACGGGTCCTGCAAGCGCTCGATTCGCTCCCGGACCTTTAGTCGCTGACCGGCGGTGGGCCGCCCCCTGCCGCCCGGCGTAACAACATCGTTCCACCCGCGTGCCGCACGATCTCATAGCGCCCGCGCAGGTGCTCGCCCTCCAGATCGGCCGTGACTTCGTGCTCGGAGTACTCTTCCAGCACGCTCGCGCCGCGATCGAGCCGTCGCACGGCACCCCGCCCGCCGCTGAGCTCCCCTTCGTACTCCAAATATACGCGTCGGTGATCGGCGATGCGCTCGGCCGCGATCTCGGCCGGCGCCTCGATCGGGTTCTTTGCCAGTCGCCAGGTGGCCAGCCGCTCCTGCCCGGGGACCTCGATCAGCAGGTCCCAATGCACCTCGCCGGCGCCCGGGCGACGACCGCGTGCCGCTTCGTTTCGGATATCGTGCTCCAGTAATACGAACATCACATTTCCGCCGGCTGTACGGCCGCCGGCAACCGCACTAGACTCGCGCCGCGCAAACGCAGGACACGACGATGCAACCCACTTCCGCTGCGAGATTCTATCGCGCCCGGCCGATCCTGGTGGCTCTGGCGTGCGCATCCCCGCTGCTGCTGCTGGGAGGCCTCTGGTGGGCGGTCAACGCGTTCCTGCTCACCCCCGGCGTGCCGGACGATGACGCTTCCGCCGAAGAGTGTGTCCGGTTCATCGTGCACGAAAAGGGCTTGTCCCGTTTGGACGGTGACCGCCGCGATCGTTTCCTGCAACACCATCTCCGCCGACTCGTTCAGGGCGCCGCCTTGCGTGACCGTTTTGCGGCCGTGCTGCGCCGGCTGACGCACGAGGAGCAGGCGGCCTTTCGCGCGCATCTTTTCGACGCCTTCAAGCCCCACGTGCTCAGCGACATCCGCCACTTTCACGATCTCCAGGGCAAGCCGCGCCAGCACTACCTGGACGAGCGAATCGTCGAATACAATCGCGTGGCGGCGTTTCTGGGGGCAGCGCGAATCGACAAGCGCGCCTTCGGCGACGCCCTGCCGGACCCGGGCCAGATGACCGAGCTGCTGTTGACCAAGACCACGGAGCAGGAGCGCGAGCTCGGGCTGGCTTACTTCGGCGCACTGGCTGAGCGCATCAAGCAAATCCTGGCCGATCCGGAACTGAAGCGGGAGTTCGAAGCCCGCATCGCTGCACCGAACACCCCGTAGGCCAACTACCGCGATGCGCCCGCCGCGTGCAACTCCAACTCGCGCCGCACGTCCACCGTCAGATTGGGGTCCTGCCTGGCGACCAGCTTCCCGGTCAGCCGCGTGTCGCCGAGCAGTTCCGGCGCTTGGCCAACCAGCGATTCCAGGCGCAGCCGCGCGCGTTCGAGTCTGGCCACCACGTCGCTTCCGAACCGCTTGCGCTTCGGATACACGAACCCGGTGCCGGCGTACACGGCCACGCCGCTGTCGGTGACGATCGCGTAGCGGATTGTTGCATCGTTGCTGGTCTTGTTCGCGAAGGTCTTGCCCGGGTGGGGCTTCCAGAACAGGTGCACGTAGAGCAACTGGGTGATCGGGCCACTCCCGCCGTCCTCCGGCTCCCGCGTCGCCCGCCCGACGAAGTGGTAATCGCCGCACGCGTCCACCTGGTAAGCGCATTGGGAGAACTCCACGGTGTACGGTTCGGGGAAGTAGGGGTCTTTGTAGGAAACCAGCTCGATGGTCGAGGAGGGTCGCCCGCAACCGGATGCCGACGCCCACAGCCCAACAAGGGCCGCGCACCCCAGGCCCGCCCGAAACCGCATCCGGCTACTCATCTTCAACAATGCTGTTGGTCTGGGGTTTGTGGACCGGGGCCGGTTGCTCCTCGATGCCCAGCAGCGCGAGGGCGTCCCGCTCGACGATCCCGCGCAGTTGCTCGCGCGGAATCGCAATCAGATTCGTCCCGTGGCTGATCTGATTGACCGAGTACAGCGTTTCGATCGCCCCCGCCGGCGAGCGGAACGGGAAGTTGCTGCCGAACAGCAGCTTGTGCATCACACCGTACTCGTAGGCGGCCAGCAGGGCATTGTAGGTCAGCCACGGCTGGCGCAGCAGCCCCGCCACGTCCGCGAAGACGTGCGCGTGTTTCCCGATCAGGGCCACCGTCTCGTCCACCCACGGGTAGCCCATGTGGGCCACCACGATCCGCAGCTCCGGGAACTCGCGGGCAACCTCGTCCAGCAGCAGCGGCCGCTCGAACTCCATCTTCGCCGCCGGGTTCCGGTGATTCTGCTCGAACAGGACCGGCATCCCGCGCCGCACGCACTGCTCGTAGAGCCACATTGCCCGGGTATCGCTGGGGTGGAAGTTCTGCAAGGCCGGCGAGACGGTCACGCCCTTCAGTTGGAGCTCC
>JAUWXH010000354.1 GCA_030616465.1 Planctomycetota bacterium
AACCCACTGTCAGCACGCCGACGGTGGCTGGGGCGGCGCGCTGGGCGTTCCGCCGAGCATCGAAGAGACGGCGCTGGCGGTCGAAGCGCTGGCGGCGGTGACGGAGTCGGGTTCGCGGGCGACGGTGCGCGGCGTGACGGAGGCCGTGACACGCGGTATCAATTGGCTGATCGAGCACGCGGAGGAAGCGGCGGAATGCCGGGCGTCGCCGATCGGGTTCTACTTCGCTAAGCTGTGGTACTTTGAGAGGCTGTACCCGTTGATCTTCACGGTGGGCGCGCTGGGCCGCGCGCTCGGCGCGTTGAAGGATAGCGCCTCGTCGCGGGCGCGCGGCGGTGAGCCCGGAGGAGAATGAGGTGGCTACTGTTCCGGTTCCGCGGCAAACTACCGGCTCCGACGGCCGGGACCTCAAACAGGTGCCGCGGACACGCGCGGTGCGTGAGCGCGTTCGGGCGGCGGCCGCGGCGTGTGTCGCCACACTGGATCGCAGCCGCCCGCCGACTCTCCAGCAACTGGAGCAGCAGGGGCGCGCGCTGCTTCAGCGGGTGGGCTTGCCGGAGAGCTACCTGGGGTTCGCGATGGTGCTGTTGGGAAGTGCATTCTGGAAGGAGCAGTTCGCCGCGATCCCCTTCGACCGGCGATTGCTCTTGTTGCCGCAGTGTGCGAGACCATCGCAAGGCTGTCCGGCAGAGTGCGACGAGCTCGGGCTGCGCTGCGAGGAGTGCGGTGCCTGCCCGATCGCGGGGTTCAAGGTCGAAGCGGAGAAGCTCGGCTATCAGGTGGTGGTGGCGGACGGGACGCCCATCGCCCTGAAGATGATTGTCAGCGGGCAGACAGACGGCATCCTGGGCGTGGCCTGCCTGGACGTGCTCGAGAAGGCGGTCGAGAAGCTGCTGCTGGCCGGCGTTCCGGCCTACGCCATCCCGTTGCATACCGGCAACTGCAAGGATTCATCGTTCGATGAGGACTGGCTGCGCGAAGTGCTCAGTCTACAGCGGCCCACGTCGGGTGTGCGGACCCACAGCTACCTTCCGCTGCTGCGGGCCACCGACCGCATGTTCGAGCGCGATCTGGCAGTGCTCCTGGCGCACGGGTGTGCCGCCGAGGGTGATGCCGCGACGAATGACTCCCTGGCCGCGACGGAAGCGCTCGCGTTCGATTTCCTTGGCCGGGGCGGCAAGCGCCTGCGCCCGTTCATTATGCTGGCCGCCTACGACGCCCTGCGCGGTGGGCCTGCGACGCGCGGCGCCACCCCGGACGAGGCCGTCATGGATGACTCGGTTCGGCGTGTGGCGCTGGCGATCGAGGCCTTCCACAAAGCCTCACTGGTGCATGACGACATCGAGGACGACGATGACTGCCGCTACGGGCGGCCGACGCTCCATCGCTGCTACGGCGTGGCTACCGCGATTAACGTGGGCGATTACCTGCTGGGGCTTGGCTACCGGTTGGTCGGCCGGGAACGCCAGGCGCTGGGGGCGGACGTCGTGGCGGACGTTCTGGCCCGCCTGGCCGACGCGCATGTGCGGCTGTCGAAGGGGCAGGGAGCCGAGCTGGCGTGGCGGGACGACCGCGATCAGCAGCTTCGCCCGATCGACGCCCTGTCGATCTACGCGCTCAAGACGGCACCGGCGTTTGACGCGGCGCTCTACGCCGGCCTGCGCCTGGCCGGGCCGGCCGACCATTATGATCCGGCAATCGAGGCGTTCTGTCGCTACGTGGGCGTCGCGTTTCAGATACTGAATGACCTGGACGACTGGTCGGGGGATGCGCGCAACAAGCAGCGCGCGGGCGGGGACGTCTTGGCCATGCGGCCGACGCTGCTGTTGGCGTTCGCGCTCGAGGCGGCCTCGGCCGCTCAGCGAGAAGAGTTGCGTGCGCTCGTGGCTGCCGAACGCCGAGATGGTTCCGCGGTGAAGCGGGCGCGATGGATCTACGAGGAGTGTCGGGTATTCGACCAGGCGCGGCGGTTGGCACGGAAGTATCGCGACCGTGCCAGGGCGGTTGCCGCCGACGTTGAGCCTGAAGAGCTGCGCCACTTGCTCGGTTTTGTGGTGGATACGTTGCTGGCACAGGCGGCGGCGCGGCATGTGGAAGATACGGCCGGCCCGTCGCTGCCGACTGTGGTCGCGTGAGCACGTTGGCTGCCTCCGGCTTGCCTCAGTTAGATCGCGCAGAGGCGTACCTGCCCGCCCTGACACTGCGGCTGGCCGCCGGGCTGCGCGGCCTGGAGCCCGAGCGGGCGGCGAGACATCGGGACTTTCTACGCCGATGCCAGCAGGACGACGGCGGCTTCTCGGGGCGCGCCGGCGGCTCGGATCCGTACTACACCAGCTTCGCCGTTCGCGCACTGTTCCTGTTGGGCGAGCTGTCGCGCCCTCTATGTGACTCCGTCGGCGATTACTTGAAGCGCTGGCCTATTCGCCGGGCTGAGCCGTCGCGCCCGGCCACCCTGATCGACCACCTCAGTTGGCTCTATACGGCTTCGACGATCGCGCTGGCGAGCGGGGGTAACGTCCCTGGGAGATTCAGCGAAGAGATCGCCGAATTGCCCGCGACATTCGAGTTGTTTCGCTCCGCCGACGGCGGCTACGCCCGGACGCACGCGGCAGCGTCCGGTAGCACGTACCATACCTTTCTCGTTGCGGTCGGGTACGACTTGCTCGGGCGGCGGCCGCCGGACACAGACGCCATGATGGGCTTCGTTCTCTCTCGCCGGCGCGACGACGGCGGGTTCGTCGAGGCCGGCCCGATGGGTCGCAGCGGGACGAACCCGACCGCGGCGGCCGCGACCCTGCTTCTGCGTTTTGGTCGCATCGAGGCGGACGTGCGCGCGGGAATCGACCGCTACTGGACCGAAGCGCGCGATCCGCAAGGCGGTTTTCGCGCGAACCCGCGGGTGCCGGCGGCTGATTTGCTCTCAACGTTTACGGCGATCGTGACCGCCGAGGCACTCGGGTTCGAAGACGTGGTTGACCCGAACGGGACCGCCCAGTTGGTGAGCAGCTTGGAACGCCCTGACGGAGGGTATAGGGGTGCCGTTTGGGATGACGCCGCCGACCCGGAGTACACGTTTTACGGGCTGGGGGTAACCGCGTTGCTGCGTCGGCGTCCGACTCAACCATTTGGCCGTCCGGCCACTTGACCATCTGACACTCTGAAGGGCATACGGCACGACGTGCTCCAGGCAGTATCATGTCCGCCATGCTGCGAGCCGAGTCGATCCAGAAGAGCTTCCCTACCCCGCGCGGCGAGCTGGTCGTACTGCGTGACGCGTCGCTGGCACTCGCCGCGGGTGAGTCGGCCGCGATCATGGGGCCCTCGGGCTCGGGCAAGAGCACGCTGCTGAACATCCTCGGCACGCTCGAACCGCCGAGTGGCGGCTGCGTCACGATCGAGGACTGCGACCCCTTCGGCCTACCGGAAGCGGAACTG
>JAUWXH010000428.1 GCA_030616465.1 Planctomycetota bacterium
CAGACGTACTCGATCATTATCGCGATGCGCGTGATCGGCCTGTACTACCACCACTTCAAGCACCGCTTCGCCTGGTCGTGGGGGTAGTATGCCCATGGCCAGTGGGGTCGGCGAGCGCGTTGATCCGGCGGAGGACGTCGGCGTAGCTCTTCTCGAGGTAGTCGCGTGTCAGGTGCAGGCGGATGTGGTCCCAGGGGAGCAGTTCGTCGAAGCCGCGCTCGCGGTGGGCGTAGAAGTCCGGATCGATGCCGGTGGCTTCGTAGGCGTCGAGCCAGATGCGGTTATCGAAGGTTTCGTCCCAGGCGTCGAAGCGGGCGCCGCGCTGCCAGGCTTCGTGGATGACCGGGCCGAGCCGCCGATCGCCACGGGCGAAGACCGCTTCGAGGACCGAGCGCTCCGGATTGTGAAATTGTAGGTGCACCGCCGACCGCCTACGCCGGGCCGACCCCAGCAGCTCACGCCGGACTTCATGGAAATACTCGACGCGCGGCTGGGCCATCCACTGCAAGGGCGTGAACGGCTTGGGCACCAACCAGCCGACCGCAGCGGTGACCCGGGCAGCGCCTTTGCCCAGCTTGCGGCGCTCGGCACTGACCGCCCGGCTGAGTTCCCAGATCCCGCGGATGTCCTGCTCGCGTTCGCCGGGGTAGCCGGCCATGAAGTAGAGCTTGACGCGCTTCCAGCCGGCCTGGTACGCCGCCCGCACGCCGTCCAGCAGATTGCCGTCGCTGACCTTCTTGCGGATGACGGCGCGCATGTCGTCGCTGGCGGCCTCGGCGGCGATGGTCAGGCCGCCTTTGCGGACCGAGTTGGCCATCCACGGGATGTTCTGGAGCATCTTGTCCACGCGCAGCGAGGGCAGGCTGATGTTGACCTTGCGCGCGGCGAAGCGCTCGTTCACCCGCTCGGCCAGTTCGCGCAGGTGTGGGTAATCCCCTGTCGAGAGGGACAGTAGGCCGATCTCGTCATGTCCCGTCGCCCAGTAAGCCTGTTCGGCGATCTCCAGGACACGCTCGACGCTGCGCAGCCGCAACGGCCGCTTCGTATACCCCGCGTGGCAAAACCGGCAAAGCTGCGGGCAGCCACGCATGATCTCGATACTGATCCGGTCGTGCACCGCCTCGACCCACGCCACCAGCGGCCGGGTCGGAAATGGCGCGGTCTCGAAGTCCGGCGTTTGGCAGCGCTCGATCCGCGTCGGCAGGCCCTCGATTGTCGGCGTGAGACCGGCGAGCGTGCCGTCCGCGTGATAGCTCGCTTCGTACAGGTTGGGGGCGTAGATCCAGGGGAAGCGGCGGGCCATGAGCGGGATCATTGCGCGGCGCCCCACGCCGTCCCGTTTGCACTCGCGGTAGGCCGCGAGGATGTCCGCCAGCGCGTGCTCGCCGTCGCCGATGACGACCAGGTCGAGGAACTCGGCCATCGGCTCGGGGTTATCGGCCTGCGGACCGCCGACGATGACCAGCGGGTGGTCGTCGGTACGGTCGGCGGCGCGGAGCGGGATACCCGCCAGGTCGAGCAGGTTCAGCACGCTGGTGAAGCACAGCTCGTATTGCAGTGAGATCGCCAGGATGTCGGCGTCCGCCACCGGCTGCCGAGTATCCCACGTGAACAGCGGGATCTTCCGCTCCCGCATGACCTGCTCGGCATCGATCCACGGGCAATACGCGCGCTCCGCGCAAACGCCCGGTGTGTGATTGCACAGCCAGTAGAGGATCTGGCAGCCGAGGTGCGACATGCCGACCGGATAGGCGTCCGGGAAGGCGATCACGACGCGGACCTCCGCCGCCTCCCAGTCGCCGGGCCGAGCGAGTTGGTTGACCTCGCCGCCGACGTATTGTGCCGGCCGGCGTACGCGCGGCAACAGCTCGTTGCTGACGCGTTCACCCAGCGAACCGTTGGCAGGCGAGATCATGTTCTCATCCGTGGGCGTTCGTTTGACCCGGCCCGTGCCCCGCTTGGCATTATAGCAGGCCGGTGAGGGCCTTCGGGCGGGCGTGGCGTACGGGGGTTTGCCTGCCGGTCGAAACCATGTTCTCTCCGGAGAGCTACGTTGACTTGTCCAATTCGAAGGCGTGATGGACGGCCTTGAGGGCCCGCTCCCCGTCGTCCCGGCGCACGAGCACGCTGATGACGATCTCGCTGGTGGAGACGTTTTCAATATTGATGTTCTGGTCGGCCAAGGCTTTGAACATCTTTGCCGCCACACTGCTGTGCGTGCGCATGCCCAGCCCCACGATGCTCAGCCGTGACAGTTGGAAGTCGAACTCGACCGCCACGTTGGTGAAACGCTGCGCGAGCGACTCCGCCACCGCCTGGGCCGCGCCCACGTCCTTGCCGTCCACGGTGAACGACACGCTGACCGTCTGCCCCTGGTGGGTGACGTTCTGGATGATGTCATCGACCATGACGCGCCGATCGGCGATCTGACCGAAGATTTCGGCCGCGATCCCCGGTCGGTTGGGCAGGCCGATGAAGGTGATGCGGCCAACATCGGGCTTGAGCGTCGCGCCGCTGACGGCCGTCTCTTCCATGCCGGGTACTTCGTTCATGATTAGCGTCCCTGGGGTGTCGGTGAAACTGCTGCGCACGTGAATCTTCACTTCGTATTTCTTGCCGATCTCGATCGAACGCGGGTGCATCACCTGCGCGCCCAGACCGGCCAGCTCGAGCATCTCTTCGTAGCTGATCGCTTCAATGCGCCGGGCCGTGGGAACCCGCTGCGGATCGGCCGTGTAAACGCCGTCCACGTCGGTGTAAACCTCGCACATCTCGGCTCGCAGGGCGGCCGCCAGGGCGACCGCGGTCGTGTCGCTCCCGCCGCGGCCCAGCGTGGTGATGTTGAGATTGTCATCCACGCCCTGAAAGCCGGCCACGA
>JAUWXH010000185.1 GCA_030616465.1 Planctomycetota bacterium
CGCCATCGACCGCTCGCTCGACGGGTGGGATCTGACTCGTGGCGAGCAGCTCTGGCTCACGAGCGAGCCAGACCCCGGGCGGGTGCAGATCGCCACAGCGACGCGTGTGGGCGTCACCGCGGGGCAGGATCTCCCGCTGCGGTTCTTCATCACGGGCAACCCGTTCGCAAGCAGGCCCGGTAGGGGGCAGGGTGGGCATCGCCGACGATCGCCCCGTCGTCGCCAGTCAGGGACCGCCTCCGCCGGGGGTGAACGGGATGCCGTACGGCGGAACGGCCGCCGCGAAGCCCCCCGCGCCGACGTTGGTGGCCCCGAACGTACCGCCGGCAGCCGCCGTGCCGGTCCACCGGGCGAGGGAGCCGGAGACCGCACATCCGCCTAGTTGAAGGCACACGACAAGTGACAGGAGCAGTTTAAGACGGCTACGCATGGCCGGTTTCCTTCATAGGCTCGGGGCTGGTCGCTCGATAATCATAAGGGCCGCCAGAGTGTCGCGGCAATCGTGGGCCGCTGAGAGTACAGCGCAAAGTGGCTGTTGCCCGCTCTCCCCGTTGTCTGTCGCAGTGCGGAGGACAAAGGTCGGGGCCGCGCGCCAAGCATTGGGGAGCCAAGACGATGTCGGGTCTTCGCGCCCGACCCACCCATTGCCCCCTGGTCCGTCTGCACCAGTTAGCACGTCAGGTGGAATGCGGCCGCCACGACCTCGCCGCGTTTGCAGCGCTCGTTGTAGATCTCCACCGCCTGCCCGGTCGGCGCGCAAACCGCCTCGATCCCAGCCTGTTCAAGACAAGTGAGCGTTTCATCCGTGACGCTCATACAGCCCTGGGCACCCTGGCCTATGACCAGAACCTTGGGAGTGGCCTCCAACACAGTGGAAAGGTCGCCCGGCCTGAGAGCGTGCCCCTCCTCACGCCACCAGTTGCTCCTCACTCCCGATGGCAGAATGATCACGTCCGCGGTGTACATTCGGCCGTCGATCTCGATCCGCCCGAACTCGTAAGACTCTACCCGAGGCTGATCGCTCATCTCGCGCCCCTCCGTTTCGATCCCCCGCTCCGCGAAGCCGTGCCGGGTGCCATACCGGGCACCATGCCGGGATCCGTCCGGTCGGATGGGACCTGTGGCCCTACTTCGGCCAGGAACCGGTCGAACAGCTCGAGGCCGGGCCAGCGGCGTGTTCTCAGCTCCCCATGCGCCCCCACCCAGCGCGGGACGAGCGTCAGCGGGATCAGACAGGGCTTGTCCCCGGTCACCGCGGCGGTCAAGCGCGCCAGCGACACCGAGAGCGGCAGCGGCATCAGCACCTTCGCGATGTCGTGCTCGTAGGGCCGCGAACACCACTCGGTCGACGAAGTGACGTTGTAGTCGCGACACGCCACCGGCCGGTGCGGATGAATGCTGCACGACTCATCGGCCAAAAACGGGCAGGCCATCTGGAGCCTGAAATACTTCCGCGCGATGGGCAGCACCGGCTCATCCGTGTGCTGCGGATTCAACAGCTCGTCGATCATGCTGTGCTCTTCCAGCATGCCCACGATCCTGTCGAGCCGCTCGATCACGGCACGCCGGCGGGCGGGCTCAAAGCAATCGACGAGGTCCATCAGGTAGAACGCCTCGGGCGCCGAGACCGGCACCATGTGGCGGCAACAGGCACCGCAGCCCGCCCGGCACGAGATCGTGCGTCCCGCTTCCTCCTCCAGCCGGTTCGCACGGGCGACCAGCGCGTCAGTCAGCTCGCACGCGATGCGAACCAACCCGGTCAGACCCATCGGGCCACTGGTAACGCCCACCTTGCCGCGCACAACGCCGTCCGGCGTCGGCACCTCCACCGTCCGCAGATCCATGCCGGCCGGGAGCTGCGGGGCTGGGTCGCTCATGTCTGGACTCCGTAAGAGCACTTACAGCCGCAGGCATCTTAAGCAGCCGACGGCCAGGCGCCATTGCGGCTGTTCCGATTCTGCGCCGGCTTTGTAATGGCACGTTGACGATGTCCACGTCATGCTGAGCCAGTGATGAAGATCTCGTTTGTACGAATCTTGCTCGGCTTCGGTGCGGCGGCACTCTTTACCGCCATCCTGGGGGCATTGCTGTTCCCGATCGCCGGCCGCTGGGACCTGCCGTGGCTCTGGGCCTACGTGGCGGTCTCCGCATTCTTCTGCTTGTCGGCGCTTCTGTTTCTGGACAAGGGGCTGATCAAGGAACGCCTGCGCCCGGGAGGCAACGCACGTGACGCCGCACCGGTCGGCATCGCCAAGGTGTTGGCGGTGGTGCACTACGTCGTCGCCGCCCTCGACGTGGGCCGGTTCCACTGGTCCGGCGACATCCCACCAGCGTTGCAGGCAACCGCACTCGTTCTGTTCGCGCTCGGCGGCGGAGTGACGGTGTGGACCAAGGCCGTCAACCGCTTCTTCTCGACCGTCGTACGCATTCAGGAGGAGCGCGGTCACCACGTGATCACCGACGGGCCGTACCGTTTCGTGCGCCATCCTGGATACGTCGTGGGGCTCGTCATGCTGCTGGCCAGCGGGGTCGCGCTCGGCTCCTGGTGGTCGATCATCCCAATGGCAGTGCTCGCGCTTCTGCTGATCCGGCGCACGGCACTGGAGGACCGCTTCCTGCACGAGCACCTGCACGGATACCCCGAGTACGCCCGCCGCGTCCGCTACCGCCTAATCCCCCGAATCTGGTAAACGGGCAGCATGGCACGCAGTCACACGCGCGCCGCGTAGGCACGGCGTGGTACAGCGCTGCTGACGCCGGGGCTATCCGCGTATGTGGCCTGCGGGCGGAAGCACGGTATCCGCCGCCTCGGGGCGGCCATGCCGATGGCTTCTCCGACTTCGCTTTCGCAGTGGCCACGACGGGGCCGCCGGAGGCACGGGCGTGGACCGCAGTCACATGTCGTGCGGTTGCCAACCTTGCGTCGGGCGCGTTAGCTTTCGGATGTCCTGGTTCGGTCTGTCCCAGTGCCGACAGCGTGACCGTCCCACGGTGTTGTGAGCAGGGTCAACGTCGTACGGCGCGAAACTGAGACCTAACACACACAAAGGAGTGCGCGCAATGAGAGTCGGAATCTGCCTGAGCTTGTTGGTGAGTCTTGTGTTCGTGTGGAGCGTTGACGCCGGCGACCCTGGCGCCGTGCCGGCGACGCCTGCCCAAGCGGACAATTCCGCCGTGGATCTGCCGATCGAAGCGACCGTAACCACCCTGGTCGCGCGCCACGGACAAAGCAAGGCTGACCAAATCCGCGCCGGCGTCGAACGCGTCGCTCGCCGGTGGACAGCCACCGACGGCTCGGCCGACGAGTTCGCGCGCTTCTGCCGAGATTTCTACGTGGCGGCTCCCGCCGACCGCAAGCGCTTGCTGGCGCGGTTGGAGACCGTCATGACGACCACGCAGGGCCACCTGGCGGAGATCTCGCGCAACGTTCGGAGGTGGGCGGACCTGGCCGGGGACGAGATGCCGGGCATCGACGAACTGCTGGCGGCGTTTGACCCCGCCCCCGGTCTGGCCGAGCAACTATATGCGCAGCGCATCGCGTTTCTGATCCTGCTGAACTTCGAGCCGCCCACGCTGGACACCATGCAGCGCGAAGGTGCGGGTTGGTCGATCGACCGATGGGTCGCAGCTCGCTTGGCACGCGGGCTGCCGCCGCGGATTCCCGGCCACGTGCAGATCGCCGTGCGACGCAAGCGACTGGCGGCGCGCCAGTGGATGTACAGTCACCGCCCCAAGGTCGGCGCGATGGTGGATGCGAAGGGGAAGCGTCTCTACGACCCCGGCACCACCCTGCTGCCGCACTGGAAGGTCCGCGACGAGGTTATCGCGGCGTTCGAAGACCCGGACGGCCTGCCGCGGCAGCGGGCACTGATGTGGTGCATGCGGCGGTTCATCGACGGGACGCTTCCACAGGTGCTGCTCGAGCGCGATCCGGGCGAGTCTTGGGACCCACAGGCCAACACGATCGGCGGCGAGCCCGTCGAGGAAACGGTCGGCCTCGCGCGGTACGAGCACTGGCTGGAACTGTTTGCGGCGGAGCGTTTGCTCGATCCCTATTACCAGGAGTACCCGACGGCGCTGGCCCGCTCGTGGGATCATGACCGCGAGATCCCCGTGCAGCGCGTGGAGCAGATCCTGATCGAACTGCTCAAAGCGCCGGTCAGGGCAAGACTGTATGAGTTCGTGCGCGACCGACTTGGTCGTCCGCTCGAACCGCATGATGTGTACTTCAGTACGCCGTTCGCGCGTGCACCAGCGGCGGAGCTGGATGATGCTGTCGCCAAACGATTCGGCGGGCTGGAAGACCTCGCCCGGCAGATTCCCGTGATCCTGCGGGAAGTTGGCTTCAGCGATGAGGACGCCGATTGGCTGTCGGCAAAGATCCGCGTCGAGCGCAGCCGCGACGCCGGTCATTCCACGCCGCCGGCACTGCCCGAATACGGCCCATGGCTGTGCACGAGTCTGCAGCGCGGGCGGTTCAATTTCGCGGCGTACGGCACGGCCATGCATGAGCTCGGGCATGCGGTGGAACAAGCGATGTCAGTGGGGCGTGCGCCACGGCCGGCGCTCAAGGGCGTGCCGGGCTCGTGCGCCGTCGAATCGGTAGCCAACGTCTTCTGCGACACGCGTTTCAGGCTCGTGGGCGTCAAGCTCTCGACCGAAGCGATCGACCCGCTGGAGCAGATGACCGTCGAAACCATGCTGGGAAGCTGCCAAATGGCCGGCCCGGCGCTGGTCGAGCTCCGTACCTGGCGGTGGTTGTATGGCCACCCCGATGCCACGGCCACCGAGCTGCGCGAGGCGGTCCTGCAGATCGCGGCGCTCGTGTGGACCGAGTTCTTCGAGCCCCACTTCGGCCCCGACCCCTACTATCTCACGGCGGCGTACCAGCACATGCTGGGCTACCCGCTCTATCTGGCGAACTACGTGATCAGCGACATGGCGCTGCAGCAGATGCGCGCCTACGTCCGCGGCCGGGACGTGGCGGCCGAGCTGATGCGGATGTACACGACCGGCCGGCTGACGCCCGACCTGTGGATGGAGCGCGCCGTCGGCGGGCCGCTGTCGGTCGAACCGCTGTTACGCGACACGGAGCGCGTGTTAGCACAACTGGGCTACGGCAAATGATGGGGGCCGCTGCCCTGCGAGCAGTGCTTCTTGGATAGATCGGTCCGGTGGCACACCTGCTTCATCGCAGCCAAGAGGGCGCCAAGACATGTCCGCTCAGACGCGGACATGCCGCCCGTCTA
>JAUWXH010000030.1 GCA_030616465.1 Planctomycetota bacterium
TGCCGCCGCCTTTAGGCGGTGGTGGACAAGAAGGACTCCTTTGATCGGTTCAGCCGGCTTTAGCCGGCCTTTGCAAGGGCCTGAGAAGTCCGGCTGAAGCCGGCTAAGGTGAATGGGGGTTGCGCAGGCCGCGTTGCACCCGTTAAAACGGGTGGCACTGGCTGGCCGGCTGAAGCCGGCCGACGATTCGGCATCGGCGCGGGCAAATGGGCCCGCGACGCGTCGGCACGCTACCCACTTTCCTGACGCTCACCCCTTAACCCCCTCGGCTACCAAATAGGCGAGAACTTCTTCAGCGATTCGGGTATCATCCACGATGGCCCACCTTGGCCAATGGCTCGTTTGAAACCCAACATCCCCAAGAGTCCATTGAACCCGAGGCCAGGGCCTTTGTCATTTACCCCTTAAGCCCGGCCATCCCAATTGGGCCTGGTGTAGAGCAGGAGTCGGTCCCCTCTGGCGGTGGTCCTCGCCGACGAGGTGCTGTTGCCGACCCTCGAGTTCCTCAAGTCTGCACGGTCGCCCGCGATGTTATTGGAGCTCGTTCCTCCGAAGTTGCGGTTGTCGAACAGTACGAGTGCCATCGCGACCTCCTTCTGGTATCAGATTCCTGCACGACGAGTTCGAACCCGTCCCCGGCGCACCATGATGCGACGGGAACCCGTCGAGAGCCAGCCCGGCGGGATGTAGTGATGTCATGACGCGGCTTTGCAGAACAGCTCGTAGTTCTCGGCGCTACGTCTTGCTTTCTTGGGGTTTTCACGAGCCAGCTTCTTCGCCAGCGTCTTTCCGTAGACAGTGACCCGTTTCCCACTGCTGTCCTTGATCTTCTGGTCCATGAAAAGGTCGTGATTCAATTCATGAATGATGATGGCTGCTCGGCTGTCGCCATCTGTGATTGAGAACCAATGGCTGAAGATCTTGAACTTCTTCGGCGAGAAGACACTGCCCAGGTTCTGCGCGGAGGTCGTCTTTGACGAAGTCTTCGACTGCGGGAATATCCTGATCGTAAGCTGCTTGTCGGCCAGGCGGCGGTGGCATCTCCGCAGGCGATTCCGCACGTCTTTCATCGACTCGACCGTGAGTTTCTCATCACCAAAGTAATCGACGAGCAGCGCATCCTTTTTCCACGCCCTTTGCTTTTCGCGTTTCGTGTCCTTTTTCAACACCTTCTCCACCCGCTGAAGCCCGCAGCACGCCTGTTGTTCCGCGCGCCGAATGGCCTCCTTGATCATCTTCTTGACCTTCGCGGCCGTCAGGTTGTACGGCGCATGCCTCAGCTCATCCTTCATCACATCGTGTTTGAAAACGAACTTGGGGGTCTTCATGTCAATCTCCTTTACGGCGTGCAATTCTTCCAGGATTTCCCATTTGTCAGATCTTAAGCCGCGATCATACCCAAGCGAACCGCTCGATTCAAGCGAAAACGCCGTCTTACGGCGGTTCCGCAGGTCCGGTGTGAGGGTGAGATGAGTCAAGGGGTTGCGATCGAGTTGCTGCTGGTGCAGGTTCTTGGGGGCGTTTCGGGGCTGGCGGAGGTGCAGGCGGCGGGGCACGCCGGGTTGGCGCGTTGCGGATCAGACGACCGCGCTGACGAATGGCGGAGGCTTTTCCGCCCGGGCGGGGCGCGGGGCGCGGCCACGCGTGGGCTCGCGTACAGTTCCGCGGCGACTTGGCGGGCCACGTGCAAGCGGCTGGTGGCCGCGCGTGCCGCAGGTTTGAGGTCGCAGCGGTAGAACGCCAGGAACACGTTCAGGCACAGCATGGCCAGCAAGGTAAAGGCCAACAGTGCGGTGACCTAGTGCCGGTAGACATGATCGGCGTGCCAGCGGGTGGCCAGTTCGTTGAAGCCCGCGTTCTCGGCCGCCGGCCGCCCTGGTCCGAAGACGCGGGCACTTCCCGTGGGTGTGACTGAACTTGGGGGCAACCGGGGTGGCACGGTCCAGCGTCGTCTGGAGGAGCTCTGGTTGCGAGTGGAATGTTGCCGCGACGCTGGGCCGTGGGCGCCGAATCGGGCAATTCGTCAAGCCACACGCCACGGCCCAACGCACGCGACGACGAAGTCGGGCCGTGCGACGCGGCCGCAGAGCCGTTTGTCCGCGACGACCGAGACGTTATGCTCGTGTATGCAGTTCACCGGACGGAGCGCTGCGATGCGAATCACCACGACAACACGCGTTCTCGCCGGCCTGCTCGTGCCGCTGCTGAACGGGTTCGCCCGCGCCGACGAGCGCACCATCCTGGCCGACATCAAGGCGTTTTTCGAAACCGCTGACTTCGACCGGCGCGACCAACTCGTCCAGCGCATTCAGGCCGACCCGACCTACAATCGAGCCAAGGTCGGCAAGTGGCTCCACCGGGCCAAGCTCTTCGGCAAACGCAAGCCCGGCCGCGATGAGCTCCGCGTCGAGCTGCCCGGCGGAAAGACCCGCACAGTCGCGCTCCGCATCCCGCCCCGCTACACGTCGACCAGGGCTTACCCGCTCATCTACGCCCTGCACGGCAGCGGCGGCAACGGCGCAAACTTCATCCGCTACGTCGAATTCATCCTCGGCGAGGCCGTGAACAAGTACGTCGTCGCCGCCCCGAGCCAGTATGCACCCACCTTCACCGACACAGCCGGCCGGCCCAACGCCGAGCATCCCGCGGTGCTGCTGGCCCTCAAAAAGCACCTGCACGTCAACAGCGATCGCGTGTACGTGCTGGGTTATTCGCTCGGCGGTCACGCAACTTGGAACCTTGCCGTTCTGCACGCCGACCAGTTTGCCGCCGCGGTGCCGATCGCCGGCAGCTTCGCGCTGGTTGGGGCGGACAAGCTGTGGGACGCCGTTCTGCCGAACGTGACGCACCTGCCCATGCTGATGGCCTGGGGCGCACACGACACCGGGGGAGCGGATCCCGCGGCGGAGAGCCCTGGGGGCGGCGTCGCCGGCCTCAATCGTCTGCTCGCCGAGCACGCTGCCCGCCTGGGCCTGCCGGTGACGACCTTCGAGGACCCCGAAAAGGGCCACGGAGACATCTACCCGCCGCGCCCGCAGCTCCTGCCGCTCCTGCGTAAGAAGCGCGAGCAGCACCCTCGACAGGTGCAGCACACCTTCCGCCACACCTACCAGGCCCAGGCGTACTGGCTCGAGGGACACGCCTGGAAGGGGTCCCACTGGGGCAGCGCGCACCACGGCAATATTGAGCTCCGCCCGAACGAGGACCCGCAGGACGCGCTGTTGCGCGTGATCCGCTCCAAGCTCGGCCAGCTCCGCGGCACCATCGACGGCCAGACCATCGACGTCCGCCGCAAGAAGATCACCGAGCTGACCATCTGGATCGGCGACGGCATGATCGACTGGGACGAGCCGGTCACGGTGAAGGTCTCGGCCAACACGGTGTTCGCGGACAAGCTCGAACCGGACTTGTTCGTGTGCCTCACGCAGGCGGCCCGCACGTACGACTTCGACCGCCTGCGCTGGGCCGGCCTGCGCTTTAAGTCCGGCTACGGAGCGGACCCGGTCACCGGCCGGACCGCATTCCCCCCGCCAGCCGAACTCCCGTAAGTAAGAGCTAGGGTGGTTACACCTGCCTTTCACCGGCGATCAATGGTGGGCCCAGCCTGCCCCACGACCTGTGTGGAAGTCGCGCACGGGATCAGCCACCGAAGCAGGGGACCCGCTATGGGAATGACGGATGCCCGCCCACGGAGCAGCCGGTTCCGCTTAGACTGTAGCCCAGTTGACGGAATGAGGAATGTCGCTTATACTAGAGCAGCAGATAGTTGACGCGGCGCCAAAGCGGCTGTCTAGTTAGCTGGGACCAGGAGGCGCGCAACTGGACACGACACATCCGCTGTAGAAAAGGCACGGGTTGGCTGCCCTTGCGATGACGCGGAGGAACACGTGATGCGAAAGCGGCACATGTCTTCGTGCGGCTTCACGCTGATCGAACTGCTCGTGGTGATCGCGATTATCGCCTTGCTGATGTCCATCCTCTTACCCTCGCTGTCGAGAGCACGTTCGAATGCCCGCGAGGTTAGGTGCCGTGCGCAGCTTCGCGAGTACGGTCGCGGCTTTCATTATTATTTCGTGGACTCCCGGGACGTGTTTCCGGCCGCCTGCTATGGGCTACGAGATGACATGACCCTCGTGCCGCCAACTTGGTTCCACTTGATCGAGAGCTACTGGCTGGAAGGTCTGGTGGATGAGGAGACGGCCAACAAAAGCGGGGCGGAATTGGGGCTTGGCCGCTGTCCGGAGCTTCGAGACGTGCGCCGGCAGAACGACCTCGAGTGGGAATGGGAGTACTCGGTAAGGAATCTCGGGTACGGGTACAACCGGTTCTGGTTGGGCTTTGACCAATTCCATAAGACGCCGCCAACCACGGGCAATGGACGGTGGGTATTCTGGCGACGGTTGACCGAGGTGCGGCAGCCGTCCCAGTGCCTGCTGGTCGCTGATTGCCAGCAACGGATCACCGACCATGGGTACATGCGCGCGGATTCGGTAACGTGGCACGGCATGGCGAGGGTTGGCGGAGGAGTCGACCCGCGCCACGGCGCAACGGGCTTGCCAAGCGTACCGTCCACGTATGGCAGCCATACTTCCTATTACCTCAACGGCAACGCCAACATCCTCTGGGTGGACGGGCATGTGACCGCGCGGAAATCGCTGGAAATCAACGACATCGTCAGATGGCGGCCCCTTTGGGACCCTACGCAGGGTGTCGGCGGCTTTTAGCGTCACTCCTGAACGCGTGACCACGCGCGAACGCCAGCAGTGCATCGTCTACCTCGGCCAGCAGAGGTGGTGCAGGCTATGGACTCGTACCAGTCACCTTGAGAGCCAAACTCTGCGTTCGCGCTTCGGCTCCCTCTTTGCTGCTAACGCCCGCAAGAAGCCGGTCGCTTTCTTGATTCGGCCATCTCCCTTGATTCGTTCCTCTCTGGGCCTACCGGATGCTGTGCCCTGGTTCATCCAGTGGCGATGGCTAGACGTTAGCTTCGCCCTCCCGTTCCCCGAGCGTGAGCGAGGGGGCGCGACACTGTCCGGGCCTTGAGCGCGACCGGTCGCTGACGCTCCCGCCTCTGTCAAGGAGTGTCATTCTTCCAACGACAAGACCGGCTTGGGCGATTTGACGCGGTACTTTTCGATCAGCGTGCGCAGCTTCGGCTGGCTCGGCTCGATCTCCAGACTGCGGTGCCAGGACTCGATCGCCTCATCGCGGTAAGCGACCAGCGCGGGCTCGTTGAGATACTGCGTCATGCGCACCACGCCATAACCGGCATGCCCCCGGGCATTCTTAACGTTGAGCTCAACCGCCTGTCCGTAGCTCTCGGCCGCCTCGTCCAGCTTCTGCTCACGCCAGTTACAGTACCCCAGCCGCTCGTGGGCTACCGACAGCTTGGGGGCCATCTGCAGCGTGGCCTCTAGCGTGCGCCGGGCGGTCATCCAGCGCTCCTGGTTCAGGTACACCGTCGCCAAGTTGACCAGCACGACCGGCTGCTGCGTATCGCACTCCAACGAACGTTTGTAGGCCCGAATGGCCTCGTAAGGAGCCCCCCGGGTGTCGAAAACCGCCCCCAGGTTGCTCCAGGCAAACGCGTTGCCCGCGTCGATCCTCAGCGCGGTTTCATACGTCTCGATCGCCTGCTCAAGGTCGCCGTTCCGGTGGTAGCACGTCGCCAGCCGGAAACGCGAATCGAAGTCGTCCGGGTCCAGCTTGCAGGCCAGAACGTACGCGCGAATCGCCTGCGTCATGCGGTCGAGCAGCCGGTACACCTCGCCCAGCTCGAACATCGAGAAGAAATGGAAGGGGTCGAGCCGGACGGCGTGCTCCAGCGTCTCGGCCGCCTTCTGTAAGTCCCCCGACTGCTTGTAAACCAGACCCAGCTTGGTGTGCCCCTCGGCAAACTCCGGGTTGAGCTTGACCGCCTGCTGGAACTCGGCCAGGGCCACGTCGAGGTCGTGGCGGGCCAACGCCGCATCGCCCTGCTCCAGGTGCACGCGGGCGAACTCGCGGTTCAGCGCACAGCCCCCACAAAGCAACGACAGGCACACGATCACCGGCGTCCATCGCATGACGTGCTCAACTCGGATCATTGGAGCTCCCGCACTACCCCCGACCATCGCGTCGTTACAGCTCGAAACCGCGCCCCCATGTTAGACTAGCTTCTCTACCCGCATCGGCCCCGGTGTGTCAACGTGTCGGGCCAATACGAACCGCGTCGACAACACTTTACTTATTGCAGTTATCGGAAATTGGCCGGCCGAACCGCAGCCAACCGGGCGTTTCTCATCTGCCGCCTGGTCTGCGCCGCGGCACCCCGTTCGGTTCGCTCGGCCGCGAAGCGGGTTGCGAAGCGCCCCACCGCTGCAAGTAGCTGGCGGCCAAGTCGCGCACCAGTTCGTCCTGGTCGTCGGCCGCGATCCGGCGGGCCGTGTCGGCAAAGTCCCGCCCCTGACGCGCCAGCAGCCGCACTGCCATCAGCCGCACCAGCCAGTGTGGGTGTTCGAGGCAGGCCTCGGCGGCTCGGACCATCTGCGCGTCGAGCCCGGCCGCTTGCAGCGCGTCCAGCGTGCGCACGCGCAGCTCCCACGATTCACTGCCCAACCCGTTCAGCAGTGTCTGATAGATGCGTCGGGCGGGGATCGACTCGGGGCGGTACGCCGGCTGCTTGAGATCCGCCCGCTGCTTCTCACCCAGCAGCTCGGCCAGCAGCTCGACGGCCCGGAAGCGGGCCCCCGCTGACTCTCCGCTCAACGCCCGGAATAGCGCGTGGAAGGCTTCCGGCCCGGTGCGTAGCGGCGTGCGGTTGAAATACACCGGCCGCATCTGTTGCCCGGACAGGCTCACACGCCACCGCCCCCCCTCGTCCCGTTCCGGATCGAGGATCGCCCGCAGCGTGATGCGCTGCAACTGTTGCGGCGTCCGCCGGGACATGCTTCGCAGCGGGCCAACATTGAGCGTGCGGCGCAGGCGGACCGTCTCGCCCGGCATCAGCACGCGCGTTTGCTCGAGGCTGACGGTCATCAGGTGGGGGTAATCGCGTTGCCGATCGCCCTCGGTGGTGAACGATAACAGAAACACCGGGTTGACCATCCAGTCGGGCCCGAGCGTGATCGGGAAGTCAGCGCGGTTGGTGAGCGTGAAGACGGCCCACCAGGGCTCGCCGGGCGCGGGGCTCAGGTTCTCCGGCGTCACCTCGACCCACAAGAACTGCGCGGGGGCCCGAGCGAACTCGAGCAGCTCATGGTCGAAGTGCGCCAACGCGTCGGCCACTTCCGGCAGACATCGCGCCGCCGGTTGCGTCGCCGCACTGGGCAAACCGAGTTCGCTCAGCAGCTCGAAAGCGGGACCGGCCCGTGGAACAAACGCCAGGTTCCGCAACAACCCCTCGGCAGCCTGCTCCTCGCCGACCTCCCGTAACAGCTTGGCCAGTTGATACGCCGCATAGGGGTCCCGATCGGCGATCGGCTTCAGCGTGCGTCGGGCGTCCTCGGTCCGCTGGTTGAGCGCCTGTGCCCAACCGAGCACGCGTGTGGCAAACACGTCGCCGGGCGCCCGTTCGGCCGCCGCTTCCGCCAGCGCTAGCGCCCGCTCTGGCTGCTGATCCAGAACGCAGTAGAACCAGGCCGCCTGCGCGACCTCCCCCACCGGCGACTCGTTCGCGTCGCTAATCCGCTCGAAGCGGATACCCAGCAGTCGGCGAAGCTCCTCCGCGTCGGCCTGGCGGTTATGGTGCTTGAACAGCCATTGCAGGAAGATCGCGGACTCGGCCTGCTGCGGATCGGCATGCACCGCGCCGTAGGCTCGTCCGAGCGCCGACTCAACCCGCCCACGCGCGAGCAGGTTGCGCGAAAGCTGCAACAGCTTCTGCGCGGGAATCGCCTGCCCCGACGCAGTCGCCCGGTGCACAGCCAGCGCGTGCTCGTAGAACGTGCCGGCCTGCTCGGCAAAGCCGCATTCGTCCAGCAGCAGCCCGATCCGCCAACTCAACTCGACCTGCGCCGGGTTGACGGCCAGAGCGTGCAACGCCGCTTGCAGGCGGACATGCGGGGGCGCGTCCGGCTCAACCAGCTCGAGCCTGAGCAGGGCCGCATCGGGATTCGCCGGCTGTAGCCGGCGGGCTTGTTCCAGATGCGCCCGGGCTTGCGCGAGGTCCACGCGGTCGAACGCCAGCCGGGCTAGCCGCGCGTAGACCATCGATCGCTGTTCGTCCGGTAGCTGCTCATCGAGCAAGGCTTCGAGCCGCGCCGCCCGCTGTTCGATCGTCTGCGCCTGGCGCCAGACGCTATCCAGCCAGAGCGCGAAAACGCCGGCATGCCCCGGATCGACCTCCCGCAGCCGCTCCAGGGCTTCGGCCGCCTCAGCCTCGTCGCCACCAAGTGCGGCCAGTTCGTAGAGCCAGACATACGCGTCGGTCAAGCTGGAGTCGAGTCGTCCCGCGGCCCGCAGGAGCGTCTTGACGTGCAGGACGTCGGCCGCGGTCTGCCGGCCGCGTTGGCTCAGAGCATGGTCGCGCGCCAGTTGGACCAGCAGCTCCGCCGTGGTGAGGCACTTGGACTCCGCCGCCACGACGTTCTGCAGTCCGCAACCCAGCCAGCAAACGCAGGCGATGCTGACGAGCCGGGCCGGGCGGATGTGCTCGGGCTTATACACGGGTAAGGTCTTTGCTCCCTGCCGCGGTGTGCTCAGATACGTGACTTGGCCGCCTGCTTGCGCTCACGCGTCCGCCGCTTGAAACGCTCCCGGCTCTTGCGGTGCTTGCGTCTTACCCGTCTGACCGTCTTGTTCACGCGATCCTCCGGTGGCAACATCAACTTTGGGCCCGCTCCAAGCGGGCAGACATCGAACCCTGCGAACGCTCGAGGCGCCAATCCGCTCCGTGGGCGTGGATCTGGTCGCGCTTGAACTCGGCCCGCTCCAGAACCGTCGTCTCGACGATCACCCGCCCACTGTTGTCCACCTCGCACGCCATCCGATAGGCCGTCTGCGGATCATGCCCGAACAGCCGACGGAGCATCTCGATCACGTAGTCGTACGTGTGATCATCGTCGTCCAGCAGGACCACGCACCAGAGCGGCGTTTGACGCGGCTGCGTCTCCTGCACCGGGGCAAGCAAGCCCTCTCGCTGCTCATCCGCCATGCCGTCCGACTCCCGTCGCCTACGTATCTTACGACAAACCGCCCGAGATGATAGCCTTCGGCCGCTGACCGGCAAACCTCTGCCTGCCGCTCGGGTCCGGCATGCCCCCGGCCACGCGAATCCGAGCACGCCTCTGGGCTGTCACCATCGCCCCGGCAATGCTACAATGCAACCCTAGGAATTCAGGTTCACCAGAGGAACGACGCATGCCTACCGACCAAGGGCCACACCGCAACGACAGCCCGTTCAGTCCGATCCCGGAAATCCTCGACCAGCTTCGCCGGGGCAACCTGGTGATCCTCGTGGACGACCCCGATCGCGAGAACGAAGGCGACCTGATCTGCCCCGCCGAGGCGGTCACCCCTGAAAAGATCAATTTCATGCTCAAATACGGCCGGGGCACGCTGTGCGTCGCCCTGGCACGCTCACGCTGCGAACGCTTACAGCTTCAACCGCAGGTGGCGGTCAACACTACCCGTTTCGGAACCGCCTTCACCGTAACCATCGACGGGGCCGCTGACCTCGGCGTCGGCACGGGCGTCTCCGCCGCCGACCGCGCCACCACCATCCGACACACCGTGGCCGAAGAGGCCGTCCCCGAAGACTTCGTCCGCCCGGGGCACGTCTTCCCCCTGCGGGCCCGCTCGGGGGGCGTGCTCGTCCGCGCCGGGCAGACCGAGGGGGCCGT
>JAUWXH010000562.1 GCA_030616465.1 Planctomycetota bacterium
CAGGCTGCCTCCGGACAGGCTAAAGCCCGGACTCCAACCCGCCGATGGGCTGATAGCGAATTGAGAAAGCAACCCCGCCCAACGACTGCTCACGGCCGCGCCCTTTGCACCAATTCATTCTTGCGCTCGTGCAGGCCCTCTTCCAGGCCGACCGGGTACTGGTGCGGGTTGACGAACCGCTTGATACCGGCGTGGAACAGGGCGAGCTGGTCTTGGGTACGCTGCCGCGACTGATCGAGTGTGGGCGGCTCGTAAACGCGCTTGCCGGCGCGGAACAGCGGCAGGAGAAGATCCTCGCTCGGGGTATCGGCGGGAATCGTCTTGCGGCGCGTCGGCTGGAGCGGATCGACGATCACGCAATCGCCCGAGATCGGATGCTCCCGGTCGAAGATCGCGTCGCCGATCGCCTTGCCCTCCTCGAGGAAGCGTCGCACCTGGAGGATGCCGGGGTTGGACGTCTTGATCGCCTGCTCCGACAGCTTCACGCGGTCGCGCCACGCGCCGTCGTCGTCGCGTACGGCCGAGAGCTTGTACACGCCGCCTAAGGCCGGCTGGTCGTTGGCCGTGGCCAGTTTCGTGCCCACGCCCCACACGTCCACCGTGGCGCCCTGCTGCTTGAGGCTTTCGATGATCCGTTCGTCCAGGTCGTTGGAGGCGACGATCCGCGCGTTGGGGAAGCCGGCTTCGTCGAGGATTCGCCGGGCCTCGATGCTCAGGTAGGCCAGGTCGCCCGAGTCCAGCCGGATGCCCACCATTTCGTGCCCTCGCTCGCGCAGCCACCGCCCCACTTCGACCGCCCGGTGCACGCCCTGAAGCGTGTCGTACGTGTCGACCAGGAACACGCAGTTGTTCGGCATGGTCCGGGCGTAGGTGCGGAAGGCTTCCATCTCGTCGTCGAAGCACATCACCCAGCTATGGGCGTGGGTGCCGCGCACCGGGATGCCATAGAGTCGTCCGGCCAGCACGTTCGAGGTGGCCGCGCAGCCGCCGATGTACGCCGCCCGAGACGCCGACAGCGAACCGTCGATCCCCTGCGCCCGGCGCAGCCCGAATTCCAGCACCGGATCGCCGCCGGCGGCCGCCACCACCCGGGCGGCCTTGGTGGCGATGAGCGTCTGGAAGTTGATCATGTTCAAGAGCGCCGTCTCCACGATTTGGGCCTGCAACAGCGGCCCGGTCACGCGCACCAACGGCTCCTGCGGGAAGACGACGGTTCCCTCCGCGATGCCGTCGACGTCCCAGCCCGGCGAGAAACCGCGGAGCATGTCCAGAAACGGCGGATCGAACAGCGGCTTTTCGTCGTTGCCGCGCAGCTCGGCCAGATAAGCAAGGTCGGGCTCCTCGAACCGCAGGTTTTCCAGGTAATCGATCGCGCCGGCCAGTCCGGCGGCAATGGCAAAGCCGCCGCCGAAGGGGTTCCGGCGGTAGAACAAGTGGAACGCCGCCTCCCGGTCATGCATCCCGGCCTTGAAGTAGCCGTAGCCCATGGTGAGCTGATACAGATCGGTCAGCAGCCCCAGGGCCGGTCGGTACAGATCGGTCAACGTGCCCATGCGTGTCTCGGCGGCA
>JAUWXH010000551.1 GCA_030616465.1 Planctomycetota bacterium
GCACCCGGCCAACTGGGGCGTAAGCATCCTCTGCTGGATGGCCTACAACGCGCTGTTCTGCTGGAAGAAGAGCATTTCCTGCCTGGTCATCACCCATACCGTCACCAACCTGGTGCTGTACGTCTACGTGGTCGGGTACCACGATTGGATGTTCTGGTAGCAGGCATGGCGGCCAGAATCACACTTCTGTTGTCGCTGACGCTCGTGGCCCCCGGCCTGTTGTGGGCTCAAACGGGCGTTGCCGTCGGCGATGCGGCCCAGGTGTCGGACGCGGCTTCACAGCCCGTCTCCCGCGATGAAGCCCTGTGGCAGGAGATTCTGCCGCTGCATGAGGCGCTTGTCGCGCGGCAAGCGGGCGCGGACCCGTCGGCCGCCGCCCTGCCGCGACGCCGGACGCTGCTCGAACGCGTACGCCTTTACCTGACGCTCTATCCCGGCGGGCCGCATCGGGACGAGGCGGTGCGGCTCGAGCTGACCATGCTGTTCGAGATCGCCACGCTCAGCGGCGGCGAGTTCGAGCGGCTAGCCGCGCGGGTCCGTGACTACCTGCACAATCCGCCGAGCGAGCGGGTGCTGCACGAAGCGGCCTACTGGGCCATTTTCTGCGAACGGCTAAAACGCCCAACGACTACGCGGCCGACCTCGGTCCCGGTCACCGCTCCCGACGCATCCCTGCTGGCGGCGTACCGACAGTATGTGGAGCGCTACCCCGCCAGCCGGTACACGCCGCGGCTGGCGACGGTCCTGTTCGAGCAAGCCCACCGGGTCGGCGACCGCCAGACGATGCGCCGCTTGGTCAAGCGCCTGTCCGAAGCGTTTCCGGACCATGCGGTCACAGCCCTGCTGGCGGCCCAGTTGCGCCGGGAAGAAGCGGTCGGCGGCGCGTTCTGGCTGAGGTTCCGCGGCGTGGACGGTGATTGGGTGGACACGCGTGAGCATGCCGGGTGCGTGGTGCTGATCGTGGTGTGGGCCGGCTTTGACGCCGGCGCCCGCGAGTGTGCGGCAAGCGTGGATGCATTCCGCCAAGCCCATCCGCAGGTCCGGGTGGTCGGCGTCAACCTGGATGCGACCCGGGATCAGATGTCGGCCGCCTGTGACGCCTTGGGAATCGACTGGCCGCAGTTCAACGACGGTCTGGGTTGGGCGAACGAGTTTGCCCGCACCTGGGGCGTCCGGCGGATTCCGTGTGTCTTGGTCGTGGATCGGGCCGGGCGGCTGGTGGGGTTCGGCGGCAACTGGGCCTGGGAGCAGTTGGCCGCTCACGCCCTGGAGAATTGACACGCACGCCGCCGGGCGGTACACAGCCCTATTCCGGGCGCCCGGTCGCGACCGGGGACGGGGTCTTTCCATTCGGAGCAGAACGTTGAGGCCGCAAATCACCATCGGCGTCGTGATCGTGGTCGTCATTTTGGCGGCCGGCTTTCTCGCACCCAGGCTGCGCTCCGCCGCCAGCAAACAGGCGGCTCAGGCGACCGAGGAGGCCGAGCTGGCCCGGCGCGAGCTGCACCGCTACGCGGAGAGCTACGCGCTAACGCACCTCAAGCGCCAGGCGGACTTCGACGGGCTGGTCGAGCAGCCGCAGGAAACGCTCGCCGCGCTCAGGGGCTTCGAGCAGTTGTACGAGCAGCATCAAGCGCTGTTTGAGCAGGCCCTGCAGCACGCCCGCCGAGCCGGAGAGGCCGGCCGCGATGTGCTCGGCGTCGCCCACATCCAGGGCATGGCCGAGTTCCTGAGGGCTTCGCGGCTACTGG
>JAUWXH010000024.1 GCA_030616465.1 Planctomycetota bacterium
GCGCAGGGCCATCTCGCGTTCGAACTGGAGCGGCCCGAGGTACTCCTCGAGGTGCTGGACCTCGACGGTCTCGGGCACCTCTTGCCCGCGGGCGATCTTGGCCGCCAACCCCCGACAGACCGTCCCGATCGATCGCTCCAGGTTGCGTACGCCGGGCTCCCGCGTGTAGGCCTCGATAATCGTGCGCAGCGTGTGGTCGGCGAAGGTGATCTCGCGGTCGCCGAGACCGTTCCGCTCGCGCTGCCGCTTCACCAGGTAGCGCTTGGCGATTTCGAGCTTCTCGGCCGTGGTGTAGCCGGGCAGGTCGATCACCTCCATGCGATCTCTCAAGGCCGCCTCGACCGGGTCCATGTAATTGGCGGTGCCGATGAAGAGCACGCGGGACAGGTCGAAGGGGACGCTGAGATAGTGGTCGGTGAAGCTGTGGTTCTGCTCGGGGTCGAGGACTTCGAGCAGTGCCGAGGCCGGGTCGCCGCGGAAGTCGGTCCCCAGCTTGTCCAGCTCATCCAGCATCAGCACGGGGTTGCGCGACCCGGCTTTGCGAATTTCCTGGAGGATGCGACCCGGGATCGCCCCGATGTACGTGCGCCGGTGGCCGCGGATGTCGGCTTCGTCGCGAATGCCCCCGAGCGCCATGCGGATGAACTTGCGGCCCAATGCCCGCGCGATGCTCTGGCCGAGGGAGGTTTTGCCGACGCCGGGCGGGCCGGCGAAGCACAGAATCGGTCCCTTGCCGTCGGGGTTGAGCTTGCGGACCGCCAGGTACTCCAGCAGCCGCCGCTTGGGCTTCTCCAGGCCGTAGTGATCCTCGTCGAGGATGGCTTCGGCCCGCTGAAGGTCGAGGTTGTCCTCGGTCTCGACGTTCCAGGGCATCTCGCAGAGCCACTCGAGGTAGTCGCGGATGACGCCGGTCTCCGGCGAAACCTGCGGAATCCGCTCGAGCCGACCGAATTCGCGCTCGGCCTCCTTACGGACGGCTTCGGGCATCCCGGCCGCGTCGATCTGCTTGCGCAGCTCCTCCAACTCCGCGGCGCGCGTATCGCCTTCGCCCAGTTCCTTCTGAATCGCCTTGAGCTGCTGGTGCAGGAAGTATTCGCGTTGCGACTTGTCGATCTGACCGCGTACGTCCGTCTGGATCTTCTCGGCCAGTTGCAGCACCTCGAGCTGGTTTTGCAGGGTGGCGTTGACCTTGCGGAGCCGCTCGGGCACGTCGAAGGTCTCCAGCAGCTCCTGCTTCTGCACCAGCCCCAGCGAGAGGTTGGCCGCCAGAAAGTCTGCCAATGCTCCCGGCTTCTCGATGCTTGCCAGAATCTGCGTAGCCTCTTCGGGCACGTTCGGGCTGAGGGCGATGACCTGCTCGGCCGCACGCCGGGCGTTGTGCAACAGCGCCTCCAGCTCGATCGACGACTCGACCGCGTCCTCGTGCGGGTTGCACAGCGCACGCCAATACGGGTCGGTGCTCACGAACTGCTCCACCCCCACGCGCAGCAACCCGTGGACCAACAGGGTATTGGTTCCGTCCGGCATGCGCAGCAGCTTGAGCACGTTGGCGGCCGTTCCGACCCGGTAGATGTCGTCGATGCCCGGGTCCTCAACGTCTTCACGGCGCTGGGTAAAGACGGCCAGCAGCTTGTTGCCGGCCAGCACCGCGTCGATCAGCCGCTTGGATTTCTCCCGTCCGATGGTGATCGGCACCACGGTCCCGGGAAAGACCACGATGTTGCGTACCGGGAGGACCGGCAGCTCGCGCGGGATGTCGGGCGGACGGTCCTCGTCCGGCTTGCCCCCGGGCGCCAACGCCGCCTGCGGCGCGTCCTTTGCCGGCTTGTCGGAGGGCTGTTCCTCCGGCGCGGTCACGTCGTTTTCATCTTCGGGAGCGTGATCCATAGGTAGCCTTCTTGGCATGTCGCCTCGACCGCATCGACGGCGACCGGTTCCGGCAGGTCGATCTCACGGAGGAATGGGCCTTCGTCGATCTCCATCGCATGCACGCTCAGGGGGCCCTCGACCCCTGCCGGTCGCGCCTGGCCCCGGAGCCCACTGATGGTCACGCGTGTCTGCTCGGCGCAGCGGACGTCGATTTCGTCCGGGTTCATCCCGGCCAGCTCGACGCAGATATGGTAGGCGTCGCGCGTCTCGTAGACGTTGGTGGCCGGTTGCCAGGTTTTCGAGTCGCGAAAGTGGACGAAGCTGCGCCGCGCCATCTCGTCCATGATGTCGTGGATCTTCCGCGACCACTCATTCACGTTCTGCTCGTCGCCGAATCTGCCGAACGCCATGGGTCACCACCGTATGCCGCCTGCGGCTCGCGTTTCCAACCAGCATTTGCGCCCGCATTGTAGCGACGGGCGGGCGAAGTTGCGACGAAATCCCGGTAGACGTGCGCCCGGCGGTCGTTATAGTGGGGCCAACCCTCGCGGCACACAGACCGGCGAACAGTGGGAGTCTCTCATGCAACGGAGTGCGCTGAGCGTCTGCGTCATTACGCTTGTCCTGGCCGGATGTGCCGCCACGCCCAAATCATCCTATTCGCGGCTGCCGGCACCGCTCTTGTCCACCGGCAAGCGGGTCGCGCTGCCGGCGCCACCGCGGCGACCACAGCCCCGGCTCACCCGCCCGCGGAGCACAGGTCTGCCGACGGTGCGCCTGAATGCCCGCGAGCTGATTCCCCCGGGGGGCATCAAGCCCGGCCGCTGGAAAACCGTCGTAGTGCACCACTCCGGCAGCCCCAACTCCAGCCCGCAGAGCATGCACGAGTATCACCTCAGACGCGGCTGGTCACGCGGGCTCGGTTACCACTTCGTGATCGGCAACGGCGTTGCCTACCCGGACGGCAAAGTCTTTGTCGGCCCACGCTGGAAACGGCAGACCAACGGGGCGCACTGCAAGAGCTCGCCCGGTCGCTACTTCGGCGCCTGGCGCGGCAGCAACTACTTCAACACCCATGGCATCGGCATCTGCCTGATCGGGAACTTCGAGAATAGCTCGCCGACGTCAAGGCAATTGGCGGCCCTTGCTCAGCTCATTCAGTTCCTCTGTGCGAAGGCGGGGATCGACCGGTCTGAGATTCACGGGCATGGTGAAGTGACGCAGCAGACGGCCTGCCCGGGGAAGCGCTTGAACATGGCCCAGGTCCGCCACGCGGTGAACCGCGTCTACGCCGGCACCTATCGTTGATTGGGAGCCGCACACCGGTGCGCGCGTCGACGACCGGTGGGGTGTCGGCCGCTACGGGGGCACCTTGAGCGTGCCGCGACCGCGCACGGCGATGGCCACCGTGCCGGCTTGACTAGAGACCCGCCGCCGAAACCCGACGATGTCATTGACGGGCGCCTCGCCCACCTGCTCGATGACGTCGCCGATTTGCACGCGCGCCCGCTCGGCGGGACTCCTCTCCAGCACGTCGATCACGATCACGCCGGTCGCATTGACGTCCGCATTCATGCGCAGCCGCGAATCAGGCGTGAGATTCGCCAGGCGCATGCCACGCCACAAGATCGCCCCGCCGCGCATCCAACTGATGCGGCTCACCTGCCGGCGGTCGATGATCACCGAGACGGTGAGACGTTTCGGGCCGCGGTACAGATCGATGGGGACGGACTGTCCGACGGGGGTTGCGGCAACCTGCTCAGCCAGATTAGCCGGACCGCGGACCTGCTGGTGTTTATAGCGCAGGATCAGATCACCTTCGCGGATGTTCACCTTCGCGGCCGGCCCGCCGGACTCGACTTCCACCACGACCACCCCGAAGTCCTGCCCGATGCCGGCCGTGGCGCGCTCCACCTGTTCCGGCGACCGAACCGTCACACCCAGGTAGCCGTACTCGATTGAACGACCCTCGACCAGTTGTTCAATCAGCCGGCGGCGGGCCGGCGTCAGCGGAATTGCAAAACCGATCCCCTCGTCAACCGCCGAGCGCGTGTGCATCGCCGTCACGATCCCGACCAGCTCGCCATGGATGTTGAACAGCGGGCCGCCGGAGTTGCCCGGGTTGATCGCCGCCGTCGTCTGGATCATGTCGTGGTAGAGGCGGTCGTCCACTTCGCCCAGGCCGGGCAGCCGTCGGCTCAGGTTCGATATCACCCCCACCGACGCACTGAGCTGCCCGTCACCACCGAGGCCGAAAGGATTACCCAACGCGATGGTCCACTGGCCGCGGGCGACGCTGGACCAATCGCAGAACTTGGCCGGCTCCAGCGGGGCACGCTCGACCCGCAGGACGGCCAGGTCGGCACGTGGGTCGGCCGAGACGATGGCGGCGGGCAGAGTTCGACCGTCGTGGAACATGACCTCGATTTGGCTGGCCGATTGGATGACGTGCTCGTTGGTCAGGATCAGCCCGTCGCGGCCGATCACCGTCCCGCTCGCGTTGACCACCACCAGTTGCTCGAAGGTGCCCGCGTCCGGTCCGTCCCGCACGCCCGGCAACACTGCCACGTAACGGCGCTTGACCCGGATGCCCACGACGCTCGGCGAAACGCGCTCGATCACCTGCTGGAAGGCCCGCTGAACGGTCTCCAGCGTCGCGACCGGATCTTCTGCACCGTCGTCGCCTACGCTCGTAACCGGCGCGGCTACGATCAACAGTAGAAACAGCAGCACAACGCACAGCCATAACGGTAATAGGCGCGGCATGGCCGGATCATCTCCACAGAACCTACCCCAGGCATTCTTCGACCAACGGAGCCAGGCGGATCAGCCGCGGCGGCCGCAGCGATCCTAGCGCCGGGATTATAGGACATGCACGCTAACGTTTGCGGGCGGCGGCGGCGATTGCCGCGGGCCGCGCTGACCGGCTAGCGCTCGCAGCGGCCCCCGAACGCTGCCCTTTCCCGCCCTTCTCCGCCTCCGGCTCCGGCTCCGGACACTTGATCGCGAGAACCTTCTCCCGAATCGCCTCGAAGACGTCCGAGTTGTCCCGCAGGAACTGGCGCGCGTTCTCACGGCCCTGTCCCAGCCGCGTTTGCCCGAAGCTGTACCAGGTCCCGGACCGCGACACCACGCCGCAACTCGCGCCCATGTCGAGCACGTCGGCCTCGCGGCTGATGCCGCCTTCGAAGAGGATGTCGAATTCGCCCTCGCGGAACGGCGGGGCGACCTTGTTCTTGACCACTTTGGCCCGCACACGCGTGCCGATCACCTTGTCGCCGTCCTTGAGCATCCCGATCCGCCGCGTGTCGATCCGCACCGAGCTGTAGAACTTCAGCGCTCGCCCGCCGGGGGTCGTCTCCGGGCTGCCGTACATCACCCCGATCTTCTCGCGGATCTGGTTGATGAAGACGATGGCGGTGCGGCTCTTGCCGCAGATCCCGGTCAGTTTCCGCATGGCCTGGCTCATCATGCGGGCCTGGGCCCCCACCTGGACCTCGCCCATCTGTCCCTCCAGCTCGTGCCGCGGAACCAGCGCCGCCACCGAGTCGATCGCGATCACGTCGAGCGCGCTCGACCGCACCAGCAGGTCGCAAACCTCCAAGGCCTCTTCGCCACAACTGGGCTGGTTCACCATCAGCTCTTCCAGGTTGACGCCGATCCGCTTGGCCCAGCTTGGATCGAAGGCGTGCTCGACGTCGATGAAGGCGGCGGCGCCGCCGGCCTTTTGGGCCTCGGCGATGATGTGCAGCATGAGCGTGGTTTTTCCGGAGGCTTCGGGTCCGAAGATTTCGACCGTGCGGCCGCGCGGAATCCCCCCACCGCCGAGCGCCAGGTCGAGCGAGAGGGCGCCGGTGGGGATGCCGTCGGTCCGCCCGCCCGGCTGGTCTTTGAGGTACATGATCGTGCCCTTGCCGTAGGACTTCTCGATCTGCTGAATCGCTCGGTTGAGCGCTTCCTTACGGTTTTCCTCACGCGATTGTGCCATTGGCTTACCCTCGCAAACTTGGCCGGCCCGGGCCTGCAACGCCCGCGCCGGACCGGTAGCCTCTCTCAAGCGAACCCGTTGTGGCCCCTGCCATTATCCAAACAAATTGCTAACAATCAAGACCCGCCGGACGATTCTTCCCGCCCGGGAATCAACTCCCGCGGAACCCCAATGTCCACCACGATGATCCGTCCCACGAATGCCTCCGCGGCCGGCCTGGTGCAGCCGACCTTCGCCGCCACGAAGGTCACCGTCGCATCCGCGCGGAAGCACGGCTCGGCCGCTTCGCCGCTGTCGCCGCCCAGCCCGGATGGAATGTCGATCGCCACACGCCGCGCGCGGGGCGCTGCGTTGGCCAACTTGATCAGTTCGGCGATCGTTCCGCGCGGCGCGCCCTTCGACCCAGTGCCGAGCAGCCCATCGACGATCACGTCGGCCCGCTCGGCCTCGCGGCGAGTTTCATCGAGACCGTCCGGCTCGAACGCGTCGATCAGCGGCTCGCCGGTCTTCTGGTAGATGCGCAGGTTCACCGCCGCGTCGCCCTTCGTCTTTTCCCGCGGCACCGCCAGGGCGACTGTCACCTGCACACCGGCGTTTCGCAAGTGCCGGGCGACCACGAATCCGTCGCCGCCGTTGTTGCCCGGTCCGCACAGGATGAGCACGCGTGAGCGGCGTGGGTTGACGAGCACGTCGTGAACGAAATCCGCCACGCCTCGACCGGCGTTTTCCATCAGCACCAGCCCGGGAATGCCGACGTGCTCGATCGCCAGGACATCTACTTCGCGGATCTGCTCGCACGTCAGCGGCTTGCCGGGTGCATAGGGGATGGGCATACGTGCGCTCCGACCGGCGAATCGTCGCTCGTTCAAACCCGGTCCAGATTATACCGCGAAAATGTGCGGGCGCACGCCAGGTAGAACCCTGTAATCTGCGGACGGCAGCAGCGCCCCACTGTCATTCTGACGGAGCGCAGCGACCAAAGAATCTTGTTTCATCCCGCCGAGGCTACCGGAGCACGAGGCCAGATCCTTCGCTTCGCTCAGGATGACGGGCGGGATGCTCCATCGCTCCCCAAGCTCTCAATCGACCGGCGGCCAGAGGATCCAGTCACCGTCGGGTAGGGATGGCGAGCCGGCCGCTTTCAGTTCCTCGATGACACTGGGTGGCTGCCACCTCTGAGCCTGCCACTTGCCTTGCTCAGGCACACGCCCGCCGTCGTCGTCGCGGTCCACACCGACCGAGTACAAGACCGGCTGCCCCTCGACAATCCGGTACTTGAGCGGTTTGCCGTCATAGCGATCGGGCGGCACGGTCGGCAAATACTGCGGGGACAACTCGTGAAGTGAAGCGGGCCAATCACCATGATCTCTACGGTAGAGTTCGAGTGCTATGGCGACCAATACTGCGTCGCGCTGTTGCGTGGCCGTTTCCGTGAGAACACCTACCCTGTTTGGCCCCGGGTGACAAAGCGCGATGAGCAGGTGGCGGTATCTCCCCGCGAGCGTGGCCATCATCTCCATCACCGCCTGGTCCGCACGGCTCTCGCCGTGTTCCCAGAGCGGCAGTGCCGCTTCCGCCTCTGCGAGCGCCATGAATTCGTCGTATTCCCGCAGGAGGTCACGGCGATCGGCGATCACCGCGCTGAGTGCCGGCATGGCCAGCAGGCGATGGAAAATGGGGTGTTCCACGACAAGTGGCCGCAGCTTGCTGTCGCCGGTGATGCTCTGCACGATCTCGAGGAATTCAGGCACGGGATGTCCACCGCCGTGCCCGTCGTCGGTGTAGAGTCGCTGGACAAGATCTTGGAATTTGGCGCGCTGATCCGCGAGTTCCACGCGCAACCTTCCGCCGCCGCCCGCCGCTGCGAACCGGTGGGACAGCGCGATCAACGCCTCTTCGCTAAAGAGTTCCGGCCAGTCCTCTAGAAGCGATCCAATCAGATTTGTTGCGCGCGTAATCAGTGCCATTGCGTTAAGGTCGGCGATCAGCGTGGGCTGTTGAAACGCGTGCTCGGCCATTTGCAGCATTGCGCTGACGTCGGCGGCGGCGCGCTCGGCGTCGCCCTCTAGCGCGGCCAGTCGTCCATCTACCTGGAGCAATCTGGCACCCCACCAGAGGCTGACTAGCTTCTCGGCATTATATATGTCGAACAATGGGGGATTGTCTTGCGCCCAAATGCCGGGGTCGCGCCACCGCGATGATGACTCCATGCCCAAATGCTCAAGGATCTCACGATCATCCTGGGGACTGAGCGGCGTGCCGAAGTGCGGCTTTGCCGCCGCAGCGCGAAAGAGCCGAATCGCCTCTTGATTGGCCTCCGCGTGAGCCGCGAGCTGTTCCCAAACGTCGTCATGCGGTCCCACTTCGCCATACGGGCCGTTCTTGGGCCAAACCTCTATCGAAAGCACCGCGCGGCGGTAAAGCGGCCAAGCGCGATCCTGCTCAGGGATCGCGGCGATCGGGGCATTCAACTCGTCCCAGTAGTTGTGGGCCAGCCTGGGTGAGCCCATGTACAGCCTGGCGGTCAGCCCCGCGTGCAGCAGAATCGCGAGCAGACACGCGGCCCCCACCGCCCGCACCGTCCACCGTAGCGCTTTCCAGGCCACGGGCCGGTTACGGATTTTGGCGCGCCGAATCAGCCGTGCCGCCTGCCGCTCGTCGCCGAACGACTCGATCAGCGCTTCCGGTGAGTTTCCCGCGTCCGTGCCGTCGCGGAAATGAGCTGCCAGCTCGCCGGTCACGTCCGCCTTTTCGCCCCGCCACAGACGGGTACGGCGCACCACGCGCACGATCACATCGCGGCACGGCGACGGCAGCGCCAGCACCGAGACCCATCCCCGCCGCACGAGCGCCCGGGCCTGTTCAATGTCACCGCAGAGCGCGATGACTGACTCGACCGAGGCACCGGCTTCCAGACGATCGCGGAATAGCGCGATCAGTTCCCTTGCTGCGGCCAGCTTACTCACCCCCCAACCGCTCGTCGGCCGTACCGCGCGGCGGATGAACTCCGCTGCCGGCGAGGCGAGCCCCGCCGTTTCGATCAGATACTCGCAACCCAGCCGCCCCGTCAGTTGCCCGCGGAGGAGATCGCGCAGGGGGGTGTTGTTGAGCAGGTAGAGCCATGATGGGCGCCGGTGGCCGGGGCGTATCGCCTCGATGCTCATAGTGTGCTCCCCTTATGCCGGCGCCGCCCGGGACACGATGCCGAGTGCTTGCATCGCCCCGGCGAGAGCTTGCCACTGCTTGGTCTGCCGGGCCAGTTGGCGCTTGCCCTTTTTGGTCAGGCGATAGTACTTGCGCTCGCGGCCGGACGACGCGGTCCGGTACTCCCCCTCGATCCACCCCTTAGCCTCAAGGTTGTACAGCAGGGGGTATAGCGTGGACTGGCCCATCGCCAGCACCCCATCCGACCGTTTCGCCAGGGCCTCGATCAACTCGTAGCCGTAACTCTCGCGGCGCTGAAGCAGCTTGAGGACGGCCACGGGCCCAGCGCCGCGCATGAGTTCTCGTTCGACCCGCACGGAACACACTCCCGATAAGCCAGCTGTACTATGCCACACATAGTATAGCACGCGTCGTACGGGACGTCAAGGGTAACTTCTTCCCCCTTTGCGCGGGGCTGCGCGCACTCCCCACGCTTTCGCCAGGATGGTATGCTGGAGCACCTGCGGCGGGCGGCCGCTCCCAGCTTCAGCCGGCCCTACTGCAACTCCTTCAGGGCCTCATCCACGTCGGCGTAGACTTCGAAGAAAGTGTCAAGCTTCGTCGCCTGGAACACGCGGTTGACGAACTCCGACGGGGCGGCGAAGACGACCTTCTGCCTCTGCATGTTCGCTTTGGCGGAGAGCCGCACGAGCTCGCCCAGCCCGGCCGAGTTCATGTACGAGACGTCCCCCATGTGCAGCACCAGGCCCAGGCCCTCGCCGCCCAGGAAGCGGCTGGCCGTGTCCACCAGCGTTTTGCCGTCCTCGCCGGTCAGCTTCCCCTTTGGCCGGAGCACTTTCACGCCGGAGCGATCTTCCACGTCAACCGTCATGATTGTCTCCCTCTATTCTGCCCAGCGTGCTTTATACCTCACGCGGTCCGGCGCGTTAAATGGTCAAATGGTCATGTGGGGAGCCGGCACTTCTTGCCCACTGTGGGTGGATGACGCGAATCGGCCGACTACGCCCCGGCCCGTGGGGCAGTCGGCACCTGTCCGCCGATGTGCTTTTGAGCTACGCTGTAGCCTCTGATTGACTGGCGCACCGGCGTTTCCGGCAACATGCGGGTAGCGTTGCCGACACCACCCCGGTCACGCATCGAGCAAAGGACACCGAACCCATGGCTGCCAGAATCGCCATCTTCTGGCCCGGCGACTACCGGGTCAAACCCAATGAACTGGCCTTGCCAAACGTCACCAAGGCCACCGAGCAGCTCGAAAAAGCCCTCAACAAGCTCGGCCGACAGTCTTACCGCGTCGGCGGCTGGCTCACCAGACCGCATGAGGCCATCGAGAAGCTCGGCCCCATTGACGACCCGCTCATCGGCGTCTG
>JAUWXH010000127.1 GCA_030616465.1 Planctomycetota bacterium
CGCCGCCAGCGGCCTTGTTCAGGTGGGCCCCCTGCGGGTACGCGGTCACGTCGGTGAAGAACAGCTCGGCGTTGCTGGTCCAGGCAAAGTTGCGAAAGACGGCCCGCAGCCCCAAGACGACCACCAGCAGTATGCCGCAGACGCGTAGTAGTCCCGCGACGCGGTGCAACGCACGCCCTTTGGCGCACGGGTTTCGCCACACCCACATCACTGCCGCCGCCACCAGGATCAGAACCGGCACCGACGGCCAATACATCAGCCGCTCGGCGAGCGACACGCCGATCAACAAGACGGTGTTGGAGATCAAGACGTAACTGGCGGCGATCAGGGCGGTCGCGATGGCGATCTGCCGCCAAGTGGAGTGCAGCCGTCGGCGATAGCCGACCAGCGCCACCAGACCGCCGGCCGCCGTCAACCCACCCAACAGTGTCATCGCGTCGGGCCCGGCCTGGGCATCGACGATCGCCGTTCCATAGTCACAGCTCAGGCGGCTGGGAACGATCATCAGGCGCGTGTAGTGTCCCAGGATGGTAAACGAGCCGACCATTCGCCCGCCGCGGTCGGCCATCCGCAGGGGGTTGAACAGACCTGCCGTCACGGGCGTGCGTAGCAGCCGTTGTTCGAGCGAGACGTAGCGCAGCGGCAGATACACGATGAGCGGCAGCAGCAGGATCGCCGTGTGCGTCAGCCACCAGCGTGGCTTCGGTCGGGCGCGGGGCCGGATCACGGCGTGGAGCACGAGCAGGGCCAGCGCGGGATAGCACACCGCCGTCTCCTTGGTCAGCAGCGCCGCAAAAAACGCCAACCCTGCCGGCAACGTCCGCCTGACTCCCGGCGTGCCGGTCGGCGGCAGCAGGATCAGCAGGCCCGCGAGTAGAAACAGCGCGCACAGAATCTCCGCGCGGCCCACCATATTGGCCACCGCCTCGCAGTGAATCGGGTGCACGGCGAACAGCAGGGCGGCGCACGTCGAGAGCGCCGCGTCGCCGAACAAACGCTGCGCGAAGTGCCACACCAGTACGCACACCAGGGCGTGCAGGGCGACGTCCACGAGGTGGAAGCCCGCCGGCCACAGGCCGCCCACCGCGTAGTTCACGGCATAGGTGAACAGCGTCAGCGGCCGGTAGAGCCGATCGCGGTTGGGATTGGGCAGCGCGGCCTGCGGGCCCTGCGGGCGCCACCAGTCCGAGAGCCAGATGGCGCGGAAGTCGCTGAGGTGGTGCAGTCGCGGATTATCACGGACGATGTAGGTGTCATCATAGACGAAGCTGTTGCCGAGGAAGATGATGTTGGCGAAGCAAATTGTCCCGATGATCGCCGGCAGCCAGGGTCGCAGCCAGACTCGCCGGCCGCCCCGGCGGGCCGGCGCGCACCGTTCAACGTCGGCGGGGCTCATCGGTGACGACGACGTTGTTGTACTCCAGCAGCGTGCCCTTGGCCTTCTCGAGCTGCACAACCGCGAGGTTGTAGTTCGTCACGACCTGTAACAGCGTATTGCGCGCGTTGGCCAGTTGCTCGATCGTGCTCAGCTCGGTTTCCAGGTAGGTCGGGTCGATCCGTTGCGAACGCGCCTGCAGGGCGCGCAGGTTCCGCTCGGCGGCCCAGGCGGCCTTCCACTGCGGCTCGATGTTGGCAGAGCCGACCAACAACGCCCGAATCGCCCCGTTGACTTCCTGGACGATCGTGTCCGTCATCCGGTTCAGCGCGACGAGTGCCTGGTGCTCCAGTGACCGGGAGCGCAGCCAGGCGGACCGGGCGCGACGATTGCCGATCGGATAAGAGAAGGTCGCGCGTAGCGTGTAGGATCGGAACCGATGCGTGGCCATCCGGTCCCAACTGGCGTCCGCCGTCCCCTTCAGTCCCTGAACGTCGTACTGGAACGACAGATCGAGCTGCGGCAGCGTCTCGTTCTTGGCCCGCATGGTGCTGATGCGAGTCTTTTCGATTTCCAGCTTGGCCTGTTCGATCTCCGTGCGCTGGTCCAACGCGGCCCGCACCTCGGCGAAGTGATCCAACGCGACCGGAGCCACCAGCAGCGTCTCGGTCGGGATGATCTCGACGCGGTCGGACAGCTTGAGCTCCGGGTCGTTCAGCAGGTTCTTGAGTTGATCCTCGGCATCGCGAACGCTCTTGACCGCCTCCTGGTACTGCACCTGGCGGCTTTTCCAGCGTGACTCGGCGTTGTATAGGCCGACGGGCGTGGCATCGTAGTCCTCGCGGTCCTTCATGGTCTCGTAGGTGACGTAGTTCTGCGCCACGCTCTCGGCCAGGATCATGACCTGCCGGCGGGCCTGGGCCAGTTGCCAGTACGCCGTCTCCACGTTCAGCAGCGTATCGCGCACCTGCTGGATAAAGCGTTTCTGGGCGATGCGCTGGTCGGCCCGGGCGACGTTGATCAGCGCCCGGTTGTAGTCGAGGCCGAAGCCGCGCAACAGCGGCTGGGTGAGCGTGGCGACGAACGTGGTGCTGTAGGCGGGGTTGAGCGTCTGGAACGGGAAGCCCGGCAGGTGCTGACGGTTCAGGCGCAGCGAGGTCGAGGCGCTCATACCGGTGGGCAGCAGTTTGCGGATCCCGCCCTCGATGCTGCGCGTGTCACTCTGGTTGGGCGCGAGCTGGCTGGCGGTGTCGCTATCGCGGTTGTCCCAGGCGGTGTCGAGGAAGAAGACGGCATCGAACGCGGCTTGGGCCTCGACGAGCTGGGCTTGCGCGACGGCCGGGTTGTAGGCCTCGATCCGGATCACGTAGCTGTTCGCCAGGGCGCGCTGGACGCACTCGCCCAGGCTCAGCTGAACCTGCTTGGGCTGGCGCATCTGCTCCAGGTATTCGTGGGCTTTGGCGACCACCTTCTTGTAGCTGTTGATGAGGCGGTCTTCCTGCTTGCGCGCCACCAGATCCTGCACGCGCCTCTCGAAAACGTCCGCCGCGTGCATCGGATCGGGAATCTCGGCCAACACTTCCTGCGGCGCCGGCTGCGTGGTCGTCGCCGGCGTCGTGAGCAACGATTGCCGGGTCGGCTGATCGGACTGGGACGAAACCGGGCGTACGGTGGACGGCTGGGCGGTGCCCGTGCCGGGCTGGGGCACCGCGCCCGCGTTGTTCGGCCCGGCTTCCACTTCCTGCTGATGGGCGGCCAACATCCGGTCACGGTATGCCCCGACCGACTGAAGGACATTGGGATTCTCGCTTTGGCAGGCCGCGGCGAGCGTCAACCCCGCCAGCACGGGCCAGAGTGCCGTGGCGATTCGGTTTCTTCCACCATGATTGCCAGGGGTCTGTGACATTACCCAATCCCGCAGGAGTGCCGCCGCGCCTGTTGCCCTACGCATGGGCGAGATGATAGAAAGGCCTGTTGAGTGTGTCAAACTGGGCCGCCGGCCGCCCGCCCTGCGCAACGCCGCCCGAGCAGGCCCCGGCCGCGAGGAAGGAGCGTACCGATGAGCGGTGTGGATCTGGTCGGCGACTTCACGGATTACGCCTGCCGCAAGCTCCGGCAGAACCTCGCCCAGGTCATCCGCTGCGCGGGGTTGCTCGCGCTGGACGAAGTCTGGCAAAGGCCCAACCGTCACAGCAACAGCGTCGGAAACCTCGTGCTGCACCTGGCGGGTAACGTTCGGCAGTGGATCGTTGCCGGCATCGGCGGGGAGCCCTTCGCGCGCGACCGCCCGGGGGAGTTTGCCGAACGCGGCCCGCTGCCGACCGGTCAGATCATTGCGGAGCTGGAGAGCACCGTCCGCCGGGCCGTGGAGACCATCTCCGCCGTGGACGCTCGGGCCCTCGGTGTCCGCCGTTCAATCCGGGGCTATGACGTGACAACCCAGGCGGCGATCTTCCACGTCGTGGAGCACTTCTCCTTCCACACCGGGCAGATCGTCTATGCCACCAAGGCCATCCGGGACGTGGACCTCAGTCTCTACGATGATCAAGGACGCAAGCTTGACCGCGGGGACACTCGTCCCTGAACCGACCAACGCGAGCAGCTTGCCCAAGCGGGCCGCGAGCGGCCGCTGAGCCCGCAGGCGATTCGGCGGCGCAAGAAAATGGGCCGGCGGTCGGGACGTGCGGGGGGGACACGTACGCCGACACAGTCCGGCCCGGGGATCTATGGCATATTTCAACTCTCACACCCACTATAGCATGGGCCGAACAGGCTGACAACCGCTTCCAGCCACGATTTTTCGCGCCTCGGCCGACGGCGTTCAGCGCGTTCGCATCCCCCATCCTGGCCGACAATCGCCGCGATTATGGCCCGTTTCCGGCCGCTGGTCGCTGGTACCGGCTGTCCGTGGGGTCCGCGCGGACACCGGGCCCGGACGCGACGTGCGGCGATATGGCCCAAGGGCTTCCGGCTCGGGGCTTGGACCGGGAGCAGATTCTCGTTATCCTGGGAGGTACAAGTCTCCCCGGGCTGACGGTGGTCGTCGTGGACGGGGCGTTTGGGGTTCGGGGGGAGGAGGTTGGATCATGTCCGAGCGGATTGGGAGGCTGAGACTCCTCCTACTGGGCGCACCCATCACGGTGCTTGCGCTGGCGGTAACCGCCCACGCCGACACGATCTATGTCTGCTGGGACGGCAGCGGGGATTATCTGACCATCCAGGAGGGCATCGACGCCGCTCAGGATGGCGACGAGGTGGTCGTCTGCGACGGGACCTACACCGGCCCTGGCAACCGCGACCTGGACTTCGCGGGCAAGCCGATCACCGTTCGCAGCGAGGCCGGCCCGGAGAACTGTATCATCGACTGCGAGAACAATGGGCGCGGGTTCTACTTCCATAGTGGCGAGACCGCCGACGCAGTCGTGAGGGGATTCACGATCACGCACGGCAGCGCTTCGGTCGGCGGCGGGATGCGCAACAGGTATTACAGTAGCCCAACAGTGGTCAATTGCGTCTTCAGCGCAAACTCAAGCACCAGCAACGGCATCGGCGGCGCTGGGATGCACAACACCAATAGCAGCCCGACGGTGATCGACTGCAAGTTCATCGGGAACACGAGCTACGCTCCGGTCTTCGGCGGCGGCGGCATGGCAAACTGGGGCAGCAACCCGACGGTGACGAACTGCACGTTCAGCGCGAACTCGGCCTTATGGGACGGCGGCGGGATGCAAAACGCGGAGAGCAGCCCGATCTTGATAGACTGCATGTTCAGCGCGAACTCAAGCTTCAGGGGCGGCGGTATGTACAACCGTTACGGGAGCAGCCCCACGGTCGTCAGCTGCACGTTTAGCGGCAACTCAGCCAGCGGTCGTGTTCGGTGTAATGGCGGCGCGATGTTCACCGACGGGGGTAACCTGATGGTGGCCAACTGCATGTTCATGGGGAACTCAGCCAGCGAATTTGGCGGCGCGATGTTCAACAACGGGGGTAACCTGATAGTGGCCAACTGCATGTTCATGGGGAACTCAGCCAGCGAATATGGCGGCGCGATGCTCAACGACGGGGGTAACCTGATGGTGGCCAACTGCATCATGCGGGGCGACACACCGGATGAGATTCGCGGCCCCGCCGTCGTGACCTACAGCGATATCCAGGGCGGCTGGCCGGGAATCGGCAACATCGACGCCGACCCACTGTTTGTCGATCCCGACGGCCCGGACGACGATCCGAACACTTGGGAGGACAACGACTACCGCTTGTCGGCAGGTTCGCCGTGCATCGACGCGGGCTGTAACGGAGGTGTACCACCTGACACTGCCGACCTCGACGAAGACGCCGACACGTGGGAAGTCACGCCACTTGACCTCGATGGCGAGGGACGCTTCTTCGACGATCCAGAGACGCCGGATACCGGCTGTGGGTTCGTACCGATCGTCGATATGGGTGCGTACGAGTTCGGCGACACCGCCCCGCAACCTTGCCCCGGCGACATGGACGGTGACCGGGACGTGGATCACTCCGACCTCGGGATCCTGCTATCGCTCTGGGGAGCAACGGACCAATGCGACCTGGATTGTGACGGTGATATCGACCAGGGCGACCTCGGCATCCTGCTAGCGCACTGGAACGAGGGGTGTCCATAGGGGCGTGTTTGAGAAGATCGCCGGTGTCGATCGTGAATTCCCGGCCGTGTGTATGGTATCTTGGACAGGAGGATCGGGCGACGGGAAGACCGGTGGCTGCTCGCCCCGGCTCGACGCCTGCGGAGGGCGCGTCAGCCATTCGAATCTCGCCGGCAACACGCATCGAATCATCTGCCTTTGTAACGGAGGGCCAGGTATGTGTAGAGTCAGGAACTTTTTGACGACTATGGTGGTTGGTGTGCTCATCGTATTCGCCGCAGCCCAGGCGGACGCCCAAACGCTCGATGCCACGGACACCTTGACCAGCATCGCGCCGCAGCGGAGTGATACGTTCAGCCTGCCGAACGGAG
>JAUWXH010000425.1 GCA_030616465.1 Planctomycetota bacterium
CGCCGCCAATTCCCACAGCGCCGGCAGGCGTCGCGAAAATGCGCATGATCTTCTGGGCGCCACCACCGCCGACCACGGCGCAGATCGGACCGCCCGGCGAGCAGCACGCACCTTTGGCGGATTGGCAGCATCCAGCGCCCACGGCCTTGCCATGGATCCCCGCGCAGCAGCCAGGTTGCCCAGCGATGCACATGATCTTCCTGGCGCCCCCGGGGCCGGCGACCGCGCAGGCATGACCGCTCGCGCCGCAGGTCACCCTACAGGCGGACTTGCAGCAACCGACGTTCAGTGTGTCGCTGCCAATCCGCACCGTGCAGACCTGGCCCTTTGAGACGAACGCCTTCGTCTCGTCAGCGTCGCCACACGTCAGCGACTGCGTTTTCACCACCGCCTGTGGGTTCGCGACAAAACACGCACACAACATGCTCAGTAGGGTCAACATGATCCAGGTCTCCTTCGTCTAGAAGTCCTCTCGAATCGGTACGAGACGGACGCGAACTCGATCCACTTCCACGATCAGGTATTCTCCCGGTCCTTCGCCGGGAATCACGATCCAATGACGATCCGTACCGCGCAACCCCACGTGCGGCTGCTCGTACACCTGCGGCCGGGTTTGGAATGTGTCTTCCCACGCCGGCGGGGCAAACCACGACCCGGCCCGCGCTTGCTGGGTCGCGTCGGGTCGCTGACCGGGGGTGTTGGGCGGGGTCAGCCACACCATGACCGCCAGGCATGCGGCCGCCGCCACCGCGAACACCCGGCCGACCCGTGACCACAGTGGTCGTGGCGCGTGCATCGAGAAGGTGCGTCCCATCCCGTGGCGCAGGGCGTGACCGACTTCGCGGTCGAGCGTGCTGCACTCATCGAACAGCGCCTCGGCCGCCGGATCGCTGCGTAGTGCCGCCCGCAACTCCCGCCGTTCGCCGGGCGTACACTCGTTGTCGAGGTAGCGTGAAATCAGACGTTCCAGGTGTTCCGACGCGGGGCTCATGGCTCTACTTTGCCCGCCAACATCTCTCGCAACAGTCTTCTCGCGCGCACCAGCCGGGTTTCCACCGTGTCGATCGGTAAACTCAGCAACTCGCCGATACGCGCGTAACTCCAATCTTCCAGGTGCCGGAGCACGAACGGCTCGCGGTAGATCGCCGGCAGCGCTTCCACCGCCCGCAGCAGCGTCCGGCGCAACTCGTCTCCCAGCGCTGTTCGCAGCGGGTTGCGAGCGCGACCGTCACCGACGTGCCCGCCGAGGTCGTCCAGCCCCAAGCTCGGCTGACGCTTTCGGGCCTGCCCGGCATCGACCGCCGCGTTCCGGGCGATCGCATACAGCCAGGACCGCAGCCGCTGCGGATCCCTGAGCGAGTCCAGGCGCTGCCAAGCCCGCGTCCAGACCTGCTGGGCGATGTCGTCCACCAGATCGGTCCGTCCGGTGACGCCGTAAATGACGCTGCGCACCCAGGTGTCGTGTTCGCGGACCAAGGCGTCCGCCGCCGGCCGGCTCCCACGCTGCACCTCGCTGACCAACTCGTGCAGCGCCTCGGCGTCCGTTGTCGCGCTCGTCATTCCATTAGCAGTGGACGATCCGCGTGTCATGGGCATGCCAAAAAATATACGCCTTTCGCACGGCCCAGGTCGCAGTGGTTCGCCTCGGCCGGGCAATTTGAACCCGGCCCCGCCCGACCTTACCATCCGCTTGTCCCAGGGTATTCGTAACCGGGAGCCATCTATGCCGCTGCCGAAGGTCCTAAAAGAGCTATTATCGCTGCCGACCGCCCCGTTCATTGAAGACGCCGTGCTGGACTACGTCCGCGGTTTCTGCCGCCGGCTGAGCTGCACGCGGGTGAAATCTGACCGACACGGCAATCTGCTTGCACATTATCGGAACATGCCCCGCCGGACCGTCCCACCGCCCCTCTTCACCGCCCACACCGATCACCCAGGCTTCGTCGCCCTGAGAATGCTCAACCGCCGGACGCTGTGGGCCGCCTTCCGCGGCGGTGTCCAGAAGGATTACTTCCTCGGCACGCGAGTTCGCTTCTGGTCCAACGGCCGCTGGATCAAGGGCAAGGTCACTAAGCTCACCCGCGTCGTCGCGCCGCCGGGCCGCATCGCCCGACCCGAGGAGGTCGAGATTGAGATCAGCAAGCCTGTCGAACCTGACACGATCGGCATGTGGGACCTGCCCGAGCCGGTCCTGCGCGGCGATCGCGTCCGCGGCCGCGACTGCGACGACATCGCCGGCGTCGCCGGCATGCTCCTCCTGCTCGAACGGCTTTCCCGCAAGCGTGCCCACACCGAGGCCTATTGCCTGTTCACGCGGGCCGAGGAGGTCGGCTTCATCGGCGCCATCGCTGCCGCCCGGGCTTGCACCATCCCCAAGCGCTGCCCGATCATTGCCATCGAGACCAGCAAGGAGCTCCCCCACGCCCGCATCGGAGACGGCCCGATCCTGCGCGTCGGCGACAAGATGAGCGTCTTCACCCCCGAGGTCACCGCCTTTTGCGAACGCGTCGCCAAGAACCTGCTCAAACGCCGCAAGAACTTCGCCTACCAGCGCAAGCTCATGGACGGCGGCAGTTGCGAGTCCACCGTCTACGCCGCCTACGGCTATCTCACGACCGGCATCTGCCTGGCGTTGGGCAACTACCACAACATGGACACCGCCCGCAAGCGGATCGCCCCGGAGTACATCAGCCTGCGCGACTGGCAGCAGATGGTGGACTTGTTCGAGGCCATCACCCTCGCCAAACCCGGCTTCAGCGACGAATCCGCCCCCATCCGCACGGACCTCGACAAGCTCTTCACCCGCCACCAGCCCCTCCTTTCCGCAAAAGCGCCGGTGGTCGGTGCCCAGAAAGACGTCCAATAAGTCGGCAGCCCCACTAGTGCCGTGATCAGCG
>JAUWXH010000414.1 GCA_030616465.1 Planctomycetota bacterium
AGAGCGGTCTCTTCCGCCTCGATCCGCCGGGTGATGCGGTAGCGCTTCTCGATCGTCTCCGCCTTGGTTCCCTGCTCCAGCAGGCGTTCGCGCTTGACCCGGCCCAGCGAATGCCCGGTGAAGGCCATCGGGATGTCGAGCAGCCCGGCCAGCCGCGAGGCGATGTGGCCGCCGTCGGCATAGTGACCGTGCACCAGGTCCGGCGCCCGGCCCTGCGAGCGGAGGTATTGCAGAACGTCGTCCACGAAGCTGTCCAGATAAGGCCACAACGCCTCCTTGGCCAGGTAGCGCTGGGGACCGCAGCGAATCCGCACAATGCGGGCCTCGGGAGCGAGACGTTCCACGGGCTCGGCGTAGCTCTCGTCCACCCGCGGATCCTCGATCAGCCGCGTGACCAGATCGACCCTTTCAACCTCGGGATGCTTGGCGAGAGCCTGGGCCAGTTCTACGACGTACTTGACTTGGCCGCCGGTGTCCGCGTCGCGACCCAGCTCCATATCGACGCCGCGCACGAGCCCGTGCACACTGAGCAGCATGATGTAGCGGCCGTCTTGCGCTGCCATCCGCGATCTCCCTCCCGCCGCTCGCTGCTCGTTTCCGGTCATGGCCGGCTTCGCTTCGACCGTTCGGTCCCCGGTGAGCTTCGAATGCGTGATGGGACCGGAGACGCTGCTACGATCACAGTGATTCGCAGTGTAGCCCGATCGCGCTGGCTTGGCAAAGTTCGCGGCGTGCCGGCCGTTACTCGCTTTCCGGGTACGAACCGGCCTGTGCCTTGGCAACCAGGTCGGCCAACTCGGCTTGTAGCGCCGGCATCGCTCCGGCACGAGCGGCTACCAGCGCGCCGACCTCGTTGGCGAACCTCGCCGCCCTTTGCAGCCCCCAGCCGCGCAGACGAGCGGAGATCAGGGCTGCAGTGAAGGCGTCGCCGGCACCGACCGCGTCGGCCAGCTCGACCCGCACGCCGGGGACGTCGGCCGTTTCGTCCCGCCCGATCAGCACGCAGCCCTCTTCGGCCCGCGTGACACAGACCAGCTCAACGCCGAAACGGGCGCGCAGGTCGGCGGCGAAACGTTGCGGATCAGCCGACTCCGTTTCCAGCACTCTCGCCAGGACGGCGACCTCGTCGATGTTCAGCTTGACGACGTGCGCGGTCCGCATGGACCGCTCGATCCAGTCGCGTTCGTACCAGCTTTGCCGGAGATTGACGTCGTATACGATGAGGGCGTTCTGCGTCGCCGAAAGACAGCGGTGGATCGTTTCCCGGCTTCGCGGGCTGCGTTGGGCCAGCGTCCCGAAGCAAACCGCCGCCGCCACGCCCATTAGACTTTCGAGCTGCTCGTTGAATTCGAGGGCGTCCCAGGCAACGTTCTCGTGAATGACGAACGACGGGCGGTCGGGATTGGTGGTGTTCACCGTCACGTAGCCGGTGGGGCGACTGCCGTCTCGTTGGATGTACCGCGTGTCGAGGTCGCGGGCGGCGAGATACGCCAACAACTCGCGTCCCAGCTCGTCGTCGCCGATGCGCGCGCAGACCACCCCGCGCTGCCCGAGTTGCTGCGCGTGGAAGGCGACATTGGCCGGGGCACCGCCCGGGCGGCGGGAATCGGGAAAGCAATCCCACAGCAGCTCGCCCAGCCCGACGACGATCTGGTCATCCCAGCGTTTCATGACGGCCGTTCCGGACCGCGCGCGCCCACTCGGCCGGGGCCAAGCGCGATAGTCCTACTTGGGGGGCGATCGGCGTGACTGTCACTCGTATGAACCGCCAAAGGAACTCCTCCAGGTCTACGTCACGCGCTTGCTTGCAGGGGCGACCCGCCTGTGCACGCCCTCATCAAAGCGGTTCGGGGATAGCCAGACCGCCGCAGATCTTCCCAGCCAGGAGGTTACTGCTTTCGTTGTGCCGATTTCCAGCGCTTTTGCGGCCGTTCCGTACTTGACGTAAAAGGGCGCTGCCGGGCGAGCTATCGCCCGGGGCTACTTCCCGTTGCCCTCGGCAGCCTGACGCGCCCCGGGGCGGGTGAACTCCGTCGTTCGGCCGTCTGGCGCGCGCAGTAGCAGGCGCGTCCCCGGCGCGCCCACCACGAACTCGAGCGTGGTCGTTCGCGAGGAGGCGATATCGAACGCGTTGAACCGCGTCTCGGACTCGGGCGCGAAGCGGAGCCTGGGGCCCGAGGCGCTTGGAAAGTCGAAATGAGTGATGCGTTCGCCGTTCCAGCCTAGCGCAGCCAGCTCGCTCGCCGACTCGAAACGCAACTCGGCCCACGTCCGCGGACCGCGGCGCCCGGCGCGGCTCGTGCCCAGCACGCGGTGCCCCTTGAACCCGCCGCGCTGCGCCGCTTCGCGGTCGAGCCAGTCACTCAGCCGCTGCGGCCAGTTCGGCCACTGCGGGTCGAGCAGCGTGTCGAGCTTCTTCAGGTCCTGCTCGACCCAGGCCCGGATTGCCGCGTCCGCCCGACGGTTGGTCTCGTCGGCCGCAATCGCCCCCGGCGGTGCTGGTGGTAGGCCCGATCCGGACGTCGGCCGTAGCAGTTCCATGACCGCTTGCCCGATCGGCGTAGCGCGCAATTGCCCATCGTGCACGCGGACCTCTAGCGCAGCTCCGTCCTGACCCTGGTAATCGCCCTCCCAACGCTTCAGCGTGTCCGCTTCCAGCGTGGCGACCACGGGTGGCAGCGTGTACTGCCGGCCAAAGAGGATGCTGAAGATGTGGTTCGGGATCCACCAGCAGTGGTGGTCGTTAGTGTTCGAAACGACAGCGATCACCACGCCCTTATCAGGGAAGCGGTAGAACTTGCATTCGAAGCCGCGCGTGTCGCCGCCGTGGCCGACGAAGCGCGTGCGCACGTCCAGAAAGTCGTCTGCGATATCCCACCCGTAACCACAGTACGCCCCCTCGCGGTACGACCGCTGGTGGGGCGTGAACAGCTTCTCCTTCTCGGCTTTCGAGAACACGGATTCTCCCCG
>JAUWXH010000163.1 GCA_030616465.1 Planctomycetota bacterium
CCTGGCCCGCCGGGCCGCCTTGCTCGACGTGCTGGCCGCCACGCTCCGTGGCGACGGCGCAATTGTCGCCGTCGCCACCGCGGACGTGGGCAACCCCGAACAAACGCGCGCGGCGATCAGGCGTCTGGAGCAGGCCCTCGGCTCGTGTGAGGTGCTGATCGCGAACGCGGGCATCCACCGCTACACGCCCGGCCACGAATTCGACGTCGCCAGCGCCAACGCGGTGATCACCACCAACGTCCAGGGGGTGATCAACGCCGTCGGCGCGGTACTGCCCGACATGGTGGCCCGCCGGAAGGGGCACGTGGTCGGCGTTGCCAGCATCGCCGGGATGCTCGGGCTGCCCGAGGTAGCTGCCTACTCCGCCAGCAAGGCAGCCGTCCTGAGGCTGATGGAAAGCCTGCGGGTCGATCTGGCCCGCCACGGCGTCAAGGTCACCACGATCTGCCCGGGGTTTGTCGATACGCCGATGATCCACGGCCACCGGCGTAAGCTGTTGCTGTTCGTCCTGCAACCGCCGGAGGCGGCGCGGCGGATCGCGCGGGCCATCGAGCGCGGCCGGGCCGAGTATTGGTTCCCGTGGCCGACCTGGTTGATTGCCCGTCTGGCCCGCGCGTTGCCGCTCGGGATTTATCGCTGGATGGCTACCCGGCTGGTACGGCGTAACGGCGGCGCGGGGCAAATTCCCTGGTAGAAGGAACGCGTATTATCGGCCCCGCCGACCGCCGAACGAACGCCCCGATCCCCCGAAGGCTTGAACCGCCACGTTGGTAGACGATACTATAGAGTGTTGTCATCGGCCCCTCGGCCGAACCGTACCATGCGCTGTGCAGGGGTTAGACGGAGGCTCGAACCATGTTGAGACTAACCGCGGTTTGTTTGGCAATTGGATCACTGGCACAGTTGCTCCCACCGGGCTGTCCGCTGCTGAGCGAGCCAATCCTGGACGACGCCGGACCGCCCCAGCCACAGGCGAGCGCACCCGATCGCGCGGCCGGCGGCGAGCAGGTCGAGCTGACCGCCAGCGTGGCCGGGGCCGACGACGAGGGCACGATCTCTTATCAGTGGTACCAGACATACGGTCGTGTCGTCGATCTGCAGAACGCGAACACTGCCGCCGCCCGCTTCGTCGCCCCGCTGGTGACGAAAGACCACACCCTCCGTTTCAGGGTGGACGCACGAAACCCGGCCGGGGCAACCGGCAGCGCGGAGGCCGCGGTCACGATCATTGGCAAATCGTGGCCCGACGGTGGCTCGGACACCACCGGGCAGGGCGACGACTCTTCTGCATCTGGCGACAGCGAGGCCGACGGGATATCCGACGACTCCCGCACGGGCTCTTCGGACGACACCGGCACCACTAGCGGGGACAAATTCACAAGCGCGGCCGACGAGGACCGTGTGTTCCTGGTTACCACCAAAGGTAAGATCGTGATCGAGTTGTACGCGACCGACGCCCATCTAACCGTGAAGAACTTCCAGACCTACGTCCGTGAAGACTTCTACCGCGGCACCATCTTCCACCGCGTCACCCAGGATGAGGACGGTGAGGGCGAGATCGTCCAGGGCGGGGGCTATCTCCCCGGCATGGAGTACAAGGATCCGACCCACTCGCCAGTGCCCAATGAATCGGACAACGGGCTGAACAACGTCCGCGGCACGGTCGCGATGGCCCGGACAAGCGACCCTGACTCGGCGACCTCGCAGTTCTTCTTCAACCTGAAGGTTCACCCGGAGTACGATTGGCAGGAGGGCGAACCGGGCTACACCGTCTTCGGCCATGTGGTCCAAGGGATGAGCGTCGTCGATGAAATCGGCCGGGTGGAGATCAACCCGCCGGGCGATGGTGCCCCTGTTGATGATATCGTGATCATCCGGGTGGGGTTCGAGTAGTAACCGCCGCGGTGCTCCGCTCGCGAACACAAGCCCCCTTGCCCGGCGATCTCCCAAGAGGCCGGCGGGCCTCGCTCCGCACGGGGGCCTCCCGCCACAAGCGGCCACCCCTGGTCGCCCGCTCAGGCGTAGCGCAGCCAGTGGAATAACTCGCGGGGCGAAGGCGGCTTGCCGTACATCAACACCCCCACGCGAAAGATCTTCCCGCTCGCCCACATTGCAACCACCACCGACGCCCACAGCAGCGCCAGGCTGGCCACGATCTGCCACATTGGCGTGTGCGGGTCCGCGCAGACGCGCAGGATCATCACGAAGGGTGTCATCGGCGGAATGAAGCTCAAGACCACGCTGACCGTCGAGGCCGGACTCTGCGAGATGTACATCCAGCAGAGCATCGGCACGATGGTGATAATCGAGAGCGGGAAAGCCATGCCCTGGGCGTCTTTGATCGTGTTGCAGGCCGAGCCGATCCCCGCCAGCAGCGACGACAGCAGCAGGAACCCCGGCAGGAAGTACAGCAGCGCGTAAGTGACGCGATAACCGGTGACCAGGTGCCCCGCGCCGCTGGCGTGCGCGGACGCGTAGCCCACGCCGCCCCACACACTCAACATCGCCAGCCCGACTGCCGCCATGCCCAGGATCTTGCCGGCCATCAGTTGAAGCGGGCTGACCGCCGACAGCAGAACCTCCACCACGCGCGAGCTCTTCTCCTCGATCACCGTGGTCAGAAGCCCGTTGCTGATGCCGAACGTGGCCATGAAGAGCAGGAACATGAACACGAAGGGCGTGACCATGCGGGCAGCCTCATCGCCGGCCTCTTCCCCCGTCTGCACGTCGATCGTGCGGATCGCCGCCGGACGCTGCAACTCCCGCACGGACTCCGGATCAATCGGCGGGTCCGTCTGTCGGCAGCGAGCCGTGAAAACGGCCTCGTTGAGCATGTTCTGCAGTTGAACGCCGGTCTCAAACTGAATGTCCTTGCGGCCAAACTCACAGGCCGTGTCTGCGTCCACCACGTCCGCCGGGATGATCAGATACGCGTGCCATTCCCCCTCTCGCACCGTCTTGGCCAGCGTATCGGCGTCCGCCGCGGCCGTCGCCGCCACCAGCAGTTGGCGCTGCGGATGCTCGCGGTTGTAGGCTTCACACTGCCGGGCCAGCTCGCCGAAGACCACGCCGCTGTAATCGACGACGGCGATCCGCCGGGGCGGCAACTCACCCGCCGTTATCGATCGGCTGATCCAGCCGAAGCCGTAGATCGCTCCCCCGATCGCCAGCGGCATCACCAGAGCACTGATCAAGAAGGCTTTGGTCTTGACGGTCTCAACGAACTCGCGGACCGCGACGGCGACCACTTTGCGCATCAGTTGGTCCTCCTCGCCGCGGTAACCCCCGACTCCGCCTCGTCGCCGGCGTCGCCCGCACCCACCTGCCGGTCGGCACCGACCAGCCTCACGAAGATCTCCTGCAGGTCGGGGCGTTGGATCTCGAAGCGTGACAGGCGCGCGACGTCAACGGCGCGCTTCAGAATGGCGCTCGGGTCGGCCCCGTCATCGAGCTCGAGCCGGGCCTGGGCGGTAGTGACGTGCGCGTTGACCACGCCCGGCAGATGCGTCAGTCGCTCGAAATCCCCCTCCCCTTCGAGCACGAGCATGCGCGTCGTAAACCGCGAGCGAATCTCGTGCATGCTGCCCTCGATCAGCTTGCGGCCACGATTGATCAACACGATGCGATCACACAGCCGTTGGGCCTGCTCCATCTGGTGCGTCGAGAGGACCACCGTGGCGCGCCGGCCGCGCAGCTCGTCGATCAGCGCCTTGAGCAGCTCGATGTTCAGCGGGTCCAGCCCGGCGAACGGTTCATCCAGGATTACCAGTTCCGGCTCGTGCAGGATCGCGATGAGGAATTGAAGCTTCTGTTGCATCCCCTTCGAGAGGGCCTCGGTCCGTTTCCTGCGCCAATCCTGCAACTCGACGCGTTCAAGGCACTCGGCGATACGCCGGCTTAGCGCGTGGCCGTGCAGCCCCTTGAGTCGCCCGAAATAGCGGAGCGTCTGATCTACCGTCATCTTGCGGTACAGGCCGCGCTCCTCGGGCAAATAGCCGACGCGGTCCTTGACCTGCGACGCGCGCGGTTGCCCCAGAACCGAGATCTCCCCTTCGTCGGGGTAGATGATGCTCATCACCATCCGGATCGTCGTGGTCTTGCCCGCCCCGTTGGGCCCCAGAAACCCCAGCACCTCCCCGGCCGGCACGCGCAGGCTGAACCGGTCCACCGCCGTAAAGCGGCCGAACCGTTTGGTCACGTCGGTTAGTGTCAGTACGTCGGTCACGCGCGTCCGCCCGTCAGAGGCCCGCGGCGGATCCGCTCCCGCACAGCCTGCCCGAGCCCACAACGATCCGTACTATTACCGGCGAACGGTGAGTTTTGGAAACGGCGGGTTGAGCAGAATCTGCAACGGCGGCATTCCCGGCGCCCGCCGCGAGACTGGTCGCGCCGCTCAGCCTCTGGTAGGCTCCCCTGACAGGTAGGCTCGGCGGTGGCCGGTGGCCCGGCCGTCCCAACTGGTTTCACAACCGTGGGACAGGTTTCTGATCGCTCGATCCCGCACACGATTTCGAGAGGACTCGGACCCGGACCGGTCGAAGACTCGTCCCGCCGGCGCAACGCTGCGTACCGGTGGAGGATGCCGGGAGAAAGAGGGCTTGGAATATGACAGCCGACATGCCTTTGCTGATTACAGTGTGCTTAATGGCCGCGAATCAAGGCCTCCCAACCGTAACCGTGGAGTCGGATGACACGGCCATCTCCCAATCCTGCCGCGTCGTGGTTCCCGCAAAGACAGTGATCGCAGACACGAACGGCGACGGCGTGATCCAGATCGGTGCGTCGGACATCGTGGTGGAGTTTGCCGAAGGGGCGGTGCTGCGCGGCTCGCCCCAGGGAACGCGGCCGGATGAATACAAGGGCTACGGCATCCGGCTCAACGGTCATGCCAACGTCACGGTCCGCAACGCGCGCATCAGCGGCTACTGGTGCGGCCTGTGGGCAACCAAAGCCGACGGGCTAACGGTCGAGGACGCCGACGCGTCGGACAACCGTCGGGCATATCTGAAATCGACGCCGGTGGCCGAGGACGGTAGCGACTGGCTCTGGCCGCACGTCAACGACGAAAACGAGTGGCTGCGCAACTACGCCGCGGGTATCTACATCGAGGATTCCGAGCGGGTCACGGTCCGCCGCTGCAGGATCTGGCACGGCCAGAACGGGCTGTGCCTAGACCGCGTGAACGACTCGAAGGTCTACGACAACGACTTCTCGTTCAATTCCGGCTGGGGCGTCGCCATGTGGCGATCCAGCCGCAACGTGATCAGCCGTAACGCGATCGACTTCTGTGTCCGCGGCTACAGCCACGGGGTCTACAACCGTGGGCAGGATTCGGCCGGCATCCTCGTATTCGAGCAAAACAACAACAACGTGATCGCGGAGAATTCGGCCACGCACGGCGGCGACTGCTTCTTCGGCTTTGCCGGCCGCGAAGCGCTCGGGGACATATGGTGGGAACACGAGCGCGGGCGGCTCCGCAAGGAGCTTGGCCCTCGCGGCATCAAAGAGAGCCGCGAGCGCCTGGCCGAGGAGCTTGGTACTGATTGGCTAGATCCCGAAAAGGTTCACGACGACCGCGTCATCGATAAGCTGATCGTCGTGCCCCCGGAGGTCGTTAAGCAACATGAACGGCGCGGAAATAACAACAACCTGCTGGTCAACAACGATCTCTCGTACGCGCCCGCGCATGGAATCGAGATGACCTTCTCCTTCGGCAATCGGTTCATTGGCAACCGGATGGTCGAGAACGCCATATGCGGCG
>JAUWXH010000197.1 GCA_030616465.1 Planctomycetota bacterium
CCACCCCAGTGGTAAAGGCGCGCGGCGTTCCACACGTCGCCGCCGGCGCCGGTCTCGGCGTTGTAGTTTTCGTAGACGCCGCCGTCCTCGCGCCAGTTGCGCATGAACATCTCCAGCCCTTTGTGGGCCAGATCGGCCGCCACGTCGTCGAAGCGGTAGCGCCGCAGCCCTTCGGCCACGAGGAAGTTGAACGGCCCCCAGACACGGCCGCGCCAGTAGTCGTTGTCAGGATAGGCGGGGTCATTCCGGGTGATCGAGGGGATGACGTACCGACCCCAGAACTCGTTCTCGTTCAACAGGTGTTCGCGAATCATACGCTCGGCGCGGTCGTGGGGTGCGACGCCGGCGATCAGGGGCAAGAACGAGGTCGGTGACCAGCGTTTCGACAGTCGGCCGTCCCAATGGCGGTTGCAGTAGATGCCGTTCTGCTCGTCCCACAGCAGTTCATTGATCCGCTGGCTCATCACCTCGTATTCCTTGCGGTATCGGGCGGCGTCGCGGTGTTTGCCAAGGTATTCAGCAATCGCGGCCAGCGACTCGCAGTCCAGCGCGTAGTAGCTGCTTAGCCCGATATCGTCGAGCTCGAGTGTGTTAGTCTGCTCGTTGAACGGGGTGTCGTCATACATCGGCGAGTTGTCGAGGCCGGATTCCCACTTGGCGGCCTGGGCGCTATGGCGGATGTTCACCTCGTCGGTGCACAGTTGCGCGTACTCGTAGTACGGCTCGCGGTTCGAGCCCCACTGCAGCAACCCCTTGCCGTTGCCGTCGCGGTTCTTCATCCAGAATCCGTGCCAACGCTTGAGCTGTCGATAGACCTTCGCAAGCCAGGCGCGATCGGGCTGCGGCGCCTGGGTTTTCCAGATCAGGTACGCCCCAATGGGCGGCATCGACCGATCCAGCGAAGCTGCCCCGTGGGAGACGTAGTAGTTCGGTACGAAGCCGAGCTCGTCGATCGCCGCGTTGACCGCCTCGAAGTTGAGCCGGGCCAGCTCCGGCGACTCATACGAAACCAGCGCGCCCAGTAGGTACGTGTCCCAGCAGAACACGGCTACGCCACCCCAGTCGTAGCACCAGTCGCGGCTGACCGGTGACGAGACCAATCGACGGCGCGTGTCATAGAGCGTGTTCCAGGCGACGGCCTGCATCATCGCCTGGGGCGCGTCGGCCAGGGTTCCGTCGCCGACCAGCGCCTCGGGCTTGCGATCTACCGGTGTGGCCGCGACCGCTGAAGAGCCGCTGGCTTCAGCCCGCGCGGCCGCAACAACGCGAACGGTCGCCGCCTGTCCTGGCTCGCCCGACACAAAAGGCTCGTTAATGTTCAGGAAGTAATCGCTCGGCCACGCGGCCCCGCCGAATTCGACTGTCAAACCCGCAAACGTGCCCCGCGTCGGCGATTTGATCGTGGGCGGCGTGTCAGGCGGCGTGACGAAAACGAAGACCACGCGTTGCCGCGTTTCCACCAACGGAGTGACGGTCAGGTCGAGCGTCCCGCTATGGTCTGCCGCCTCAACCCGATAGGGCGTCTGCCCGGCTTTGAACTCGAGCTCGGCGGGCAGCCCGAGCGGCGCGTGCGGACCGAGGCGCGTCACATCGGTCCAGCGGAACGTATCGAACAACTTACCCGGCTTCCGGCCGCCCGGCGGCGCCGGAACGGTGTCGTCCCAAATCGCGAACAGCAGCTCGATCTTCGTTCGCCCGTTTTTCAGATATACAAGTCGGTTGAACCCCCGAAAGTCCCACGTATTCCAGCCGGTGGGTCTATGTGTCATCGTCGCTTCCAGGCGGTGCCGTTGTGTGTGGCTGTGCGCTTTTCAGTGACGCAGTCCCCTACCCTCGGCGAATGGCACGGTCTGACGCAGTCAGGCCGTGCATGTGCGTCGTCGAGCTCCCACGGCCTGGCTTCGCTACGCTTCGCCAGACCGTGCCACTCACCCAACTCGTCAGTCTCCCACAATCTCCGGGATTCGCTTGATCCGCGGGTCGGTGAAAATGTCCGTCTCGTCGCGGCTGGTGCTGGAGAACTCCGAGACGATGGCACCCTCATCGCCGGACTGGAACCAGTGCAGCGTGTCCGACGGGATCGTGTACTGGTCGCCGGGGTCCAGCTCGATCTCGTGGAAGACCGTGTAGTACTTCTCACTGCCGGCGGGAACGCGCGCCTTCGGCTGCGGGGTCGGTTCGCCCGCGGTGTACAGCCAGACCTTGCCCCAGCGGCAGCGGAAGGTCTCCATCTTCCCCGGCTCGCCGGCGACCGGGGGGTGGCGGTGCTCCGGGCACGTCTGCCGCGGGAACAGGATCAGCTCTTTGGCACAATAGCGGTCCGTGTTGACGTAGACGACCAGCTCAAGGCCGGTACGCTCCAGTTCGCCCAGGCCCAGCTCGGCGACTTCGATGTTCTCGGTCTCTTCCGGCGTCAGGACGATCCCGGCGTTGTTGAGCATTTCCGCCGCCCGGGCTTGCGCCCTCTTGACTTCACTGCGTTTGATCATGATGTGTCGTCCTCGCCCAAGACGGCCTCCAACGATTCAATCAGAGGCGGCAGGTCAGTCGTGAGCGTGTCCCAGACGCGGTCGAGATCGACGTCGAAGTAGGCGTGAATCAAACGGTTGCGCATGCCGACGATGCTGGGCCACGGGATCTGTGGACACGAAACGCGCGTCTCACCGGTGACCTGGGCCGCGGCTTCGCCGATGATCTCGATGCAGCGCACGAGGGCCAGCGCCAAGACACGATCTCGATCCAGATCAGCCCGCTGGCGCCCCTCGACGAACGTTATCGCCTCGCGGGCGGCATCACGCATGTGCTGGATGCGAATGCGGTCAGCGGCGTTCATAACAAGTCTTCGCTTCGGCCACGACCTGGTCGCGGAAATAGCGGCTCAGCTCACCAGCAGTGCGAAGGTCCACCTTGCGCCGGAACAGCTCGCTTAGCTTGGCTTCCATCTCCGCCAGGCCAATCAGGCCCACTCGAACCCCAGGCTCAAACTCGACGAGCAGATCCAGATCGCTCTCGGGGCCAAAGTCTCCGCGCAGCACGGAACCGAAGAACGCGAGCCTGCGAATGCCATGCTGCCGACAGAACGCAGCTACCTGGTCCCCCAAGACCTCGAAAAGCTTTGTCCCAGGACCGATCATGACAGCAGACTCCGCTGGTACCACAAACCGGGCGGCCCCGTAGCCTCCATCGTAGCAGACTGTACGGCGGCGTTGGATGGCAGCAGCAGCATCGTCCCAGTGCTTGCTTGTCAGGGCGGAGGGCTTATCCCACCCATAACCTCCACGCTAACCGTATCGGTGGACAGCGTCCAGGAACGCAGCGATGTTCTGCATTGGGATGTCCGGTTCGTCAATGTCGTACGCCGGACACAGAATCAGACCGGCCCGTCCCAGCGTCTCGGCCCGCATTCTGACCTCATCGTGGATCTGCTGCGGAGTGCCCAGGCTGAAAGTCGTCTGGCCGCCGACAGTACCCCACAAGGCGAGCTTGGAGCCGCACTTCTGTTGCACACCTTGGGCATCCATGTGCTCCGGCTGAAGCGGATTGAGCGCGTTGACGCCGATCTCGATCAAGTCTTCCAGAATCGGCTCGATGTAGCCCTCGCTGTGGTAGAGCACACGGAGGTCCGGCTTGACGACGCGCGCCGCGGTGATGATCTCTGCCATGCGCGGCTTGAAGAATCGCCGCCACAGGGCCGGGCTCATGAACATTGTGCCGGGCATGCCGACGTCGTCGTCCAGGGCGAGCACGTCCACGCCGGCGGCGGCGAGCGTCTCGGCGTTCCGTCGCGCCAGGGCCGTCAACCGATCGAGCAGGTAGTCCGCCCACTCGGGCCGCTCCACCATATCGAGCAGGAAGTTTTGCAAGCCGCGCAGCCGCCAAGCGGACTCAAACAACTCGCCGCCCAGGTGAGGCAGGTTGCCGCCCACCGCCAAACCGCGGGCGTGCCAGTCGGCAACCTCCGCGTTTAGACGATTCGCCGGGCGCGCGCTGCCCGCGTCAGGAAACGGGAACTCCCGCAGATCGTCCAGCGTGCGAGCATGCATCAGCGGGTTGCGCGCTTCCGGCGATTCGGGGTGGTAGCCCCAGCGACGATAGGTGAATACCTGCCCCGGTGAGCCCAGACGCGTGTTGTAGGACAGCTTCTCAACGCGCTCCGCCAGCGCCTTCTCCTCCCTCGACAACGGCAGCTCGACAAAGTGCACGTCCACCGGGTTGCCCCGGTAGAGGCTCCGCGGAACGAGACGCTCGAGGCGAACGGGGTAGAAGGCCAGCGCGCAGGGGACCCGGTCGGGCGTGCCCCCGTCCAGCGCGGTCAAGACTCGTTCCCGCGGGCTCATCGTGCTGCCGACCCTCGTCGCTGCCAGTCACACATCGAAGAGCGGACGATCATATGCACGAACGCGCAATCGAACAGGCCTGGCGGCGGTTTTTGACCCGCGTGCCTGCGATGGCCGGTATCGGACGCGGTGCCCGGGGGCAGGTGAATTGCAGTGCCGAGAAGATTCTGCACAATGGCCGGCTGCAGCGCGTCGAGGCGGAGTGTCCGCCGCGCTATACGGGATCAGCAACTTGTCTCGAGGACACGAATGGGTGTGCTATCGCAGATTGCTCAAGCCGTCATCGATGGGGATGAACAACAGGCTCCCAAGCTGGTCGAGCAGGCCCTGTCCGACGGCGTCCCGGCCAAAGCGGTCTTGCAGGACGGCCTGTTGGCGGGCATGACCGAAGTGGGTCGGCGCTTCCGCGACGGGGAGTTCTTCATCCCCGAGGTGCTCATCGCCGCCGAGGCGATGAAGACCGGCATGGAGGCCCTGCGGCCGCAACTGGTCGCCCAGGGGGTCAAGGCCGAGGTGACTGCCGTCATCGGCACGGTGCGCGGCGATCTACACGACATCGGCAAGAACCTCGTCGCGACGATGTTGGAAGGAGCCGGGTTCGAGGTCGTCGATCTCGGGGTGGATGTGTCGGCCGACAAGTTCGTCGAAGCCTGCCAACAGCGATCGGTGCAACTGGTCGGCATGAGCGCCCTGCTGACCACCACAATGCCCGAGATGGAGATCGCCGTTAAGCAGTTGCGGG
>JAUWXH010000494.1 GCA_030616465.1 Planctomycetota bacterium
CGACGCCGTCGGCGCTGCCCTGGCTCCGACGGATCCTGCCTCGGCGCGGTAGGATGGCGGCCGGCCCGCAGCTCGTCGCGGCTTCCGGCGGCCGTCGCGGCGGCAGGACGCGTGGGGCGGACCCGCCGCGGCGGTGTGCTACGCCGGGATCCCCGACCAGGGCGCGGGCCGATTATCACGCCGGAATACCCCCCTCGAGCTGGGTTTCGCGGCCGGCGGGGGACCGGCCCGGTTTTCGAGGCTCCGAGATGCCGCGCATCTCAGAGACCCGGATCCCGGGCCCGATCGGCTCGAAAGCGAAGCGCCAGGATGCCCGGAGAGCGCCTCCTCGCGTGCGCGATGACCTGAGGGACTCGGAAAGGAAACGGCGGGCTGCGTGGTGTGGCGTCGGCGGCATGGCTGCCGGATTCGGCCCCTGGCCACACGGCCCGGGTCGCCTAGTCGCTGGGATCGTCAGGACCGCTCGAGCTCGGCACCCTACCCGCCGAGCAGGATCATCCGTTCCTGCGACCGTGCGGATCCAACGACGCCCGGCGGCGGCGGCGGCGGCCCCTCGGTGTAGTAGACCGTGATGCGGAAGCAATCGGCCCAGGCTTGGATCGCCGACGTCCCGTTGTACCGGTAGCAAGAGACCCGCGCACCGAAGGCCGCATGGTTGATGTCCTCCGGCGTCCACGTTGTGCCCCAGAGGTCGGCGGCACCCCCGTAGGTGCGCCAGATGTAGGTCCCGCCCCAGTTCCAATCCTGGTCGATGCTCTTGTCGTCTCCGGCGATGACGCCGGCCTTGAGCAGCCGGACGTGCTGGTCACGGTAGAAGTACGCGCCCGGGCCCGTTGTGGCCTTCCGCACCCGCAGGCGGATCCCGTCGATCGTGTCCCCGGCGCCGATGCTGAAGCCGAACGCCTTGCCGTCGAGGTAATCGCTCCACGCGCTGACCACCGTTATCTGCACTGAGGCTGGGGTGGAATCCTCAGCGGTGATTCTCTCTGGAAGGCCCCAGGCGACGCCGCCGCCGTTATCGACCTGGGTACCCGTTCCGGGGAGGGTATCTGGGGTGTTCGCCATGCCTTCGGGTTCTCCTGGAGGTGAGCGCGGGCCCCGCTGGCCCGGTGGCCGACCCGGTCGACCAGGTCGACCCGGACGGCCCGGGCGGCCGCGTCGGCCCGGCCTAGTCGTACTCCACGATGAGGTACGTCTGGACGTCATGGAAGGTGAGGCTGTCGCCGTCGACCTCGGCGTCGTTCCACTGAAACTCGTATGTGTCGGCGCCGGTCACTTCGACCGAGATGTCGTTGTCGCCGATCAACATGCAACCGGCCTCCGTGGCGTCCGCGACGTGGGGCAGGCTATCGTCCGGAGTGTCGATCGCATCCCGCCAGGTACCCGGCGCGTCGGAGCGCACCTGGACGGCCTGGCCGGCGCCATCGATGGCGTTCGCGAGGCTGCTCGACTCGACCGATTTGCGGTAGGAGATCCCCGCGAGCACGCGGCTGATGGAAGCGTCCGAGGGGATGGCGCCGGCCGGGATCGTGACGGACGGCAGGGTCTTGTCGCCGGCCGCGAGGCCGAGCACCACCGTCAACTGCAGGTCCGACGCAAAGGTCAGGCGGCCCGACGGCGCCGTCGCGGTAGCCGCAGCTCGCGGCCCTCTGTAAACCGGCATCTTCGCGCCCTCCTATGGGGATGCCCCATCCCAGTCTCGAGCGACCGCGATGGAGGCGACGTCCGTGCCGACGTTCGTTGCCGACGTCGGATTCTCGGTGCCGATGGTAATCCACGTCGCGCTCGAGGTGCCGGCCGGCACCCGGGTGGTGTGCGTCGCCTTCAACACGTCATCCATGTAGAACTTCACGCTCACCCCGGGGTCGAGAACGATCCTGATACGGGTGAGCTGGTTGTAGACCTGCTGCACGGCGCCCATTGAGCTGGACTGGCGGGCCACGCTGTCGTGCGACTCCGCGGTGACGATCGTGGTGTTCCGGTCCCACCGGATGCCGAACCCCTCCTGGGAGAGGATCCCCGTGCCGTTCTCCTGCGCGAACTTCCACGTCACGGTCAGGCCGCCGACGCTGCCGTACTGGGTGACGAAGTTGCCGACGAACAGGACCTCGAGCGGCTTCGACCAGTCGATCGCCGAGACCATCACACCGTTGCTCGAGCGGGCCCAGTACCGCGCGGCGAGCTTGGCGGTGGAGCCCTGCGTGGTGCCGGCCCGCACCCGCGCCATGAGGGGGTAGGTGACGGTGGTGCCCGAGTCCGTGACCACCTCGGTGAAGT
>JAUWXH010000393.1 GCA_030616465.1 Planctomycetota bacterium
AGACCCGCGAGAGGGACGAGCGCGGGCCTTCGCTCTTCGCGCCGGAGCCGGACACGATCGACGTAGGCGAGGTCGCCGCCGAAGAGAGGCTCAGCGGGTTCGGCGACGAAGACGAGCGCGAAGAGCCGCACGAGGACGTCCCGTTGGTCTGATGCGACGACGGTCCGTCGATCGAGCTGTGGTAAGCGGCCCAATCAGTCTGCGCGGAGACGGTGTCCGGACCCGCGGCGCGGGTGAGTCGTGCGGACAGCGAGCCGGGCGCGCTGCCGGGCGACGCGCGCACGCTATCTGCTTGCCGGCCAGGCGGCCTGTGACTGCAGCGCGCTGCCGACAAGCCAACCGGCGGAGAGAGTGAACTCACGGATGGCTGAGCATTTTGCGGACCGCCTGACGGCCGCGATTCGCGCCCGGCAGGCGCCGGTTGTGGTCGGGCTTGACCCCGTTTACGAACGGTTGCCGTCCAGCTTGCGGCCGGCGGGCGTCGGCTTGTCCGCGGCCGTGACGGCCGTGGAGAGCTTCAGCCGCGGCGTGATCGACGTCGTGGCCGCGCTCGTCCCGGCGGTCAAAATCAACTCGGGTTTCTTCGAAGCGTTGTACGAAGGCGGGGTGGCCGCTTACTACCGGTTGGTCACGCATGCGCACGACCGCGGCCTGCTCGTCATCGGCGACGTGAAACGTGGCGACATCGGGTCCACCGCGCGGCTGTATGCTCGCGGGCACCTCGACCAACCCGCGTTCGACGAGGTCGAGCCGACGCGCATCCCCGATGCCGTCACGCTCGCGGGCTACCTCGGCGAGAATGCCGTCCGCCCCTTCATCGACATTGCCCGTGCGCAGGGTAGGGGGGTCTTCGTTCTCGTGCGCCCCTCCGATCCCGGTGCCGATCTGGTCCACGACTTTGGGGATGCGACGCGGTTCTACCAGCACATGGCAGCGCTGGTTCGCGAGTGGGGTGAGCGCGATGAGCTGATCGGCAAATGTGGCCTCTCGTGCGTGGGGGCGGTCGTCGCGCCCAAGGACGCCGACAGCACGCGTGCCCTGCGCGACGCGCTGCCGCGCACGCCGTTTCTGGTGCCGGGCTACGGTGCTCAAGGGGCGACGGCGGCGGCGTGCCGACCCTGCTTCCGCGACGACGGCAGCGGGGCAATCGTCAATGCCTCGCGGTCGGTGATCTACGCGTATGAGAAGCCGGCCTACGCGGAGCGCTTCGGCGAGGACTGGCGCGCGGGCGTGCAGCAAGCCTGCCGAGATTTCGTCAGTGACGTCGCGCAGGTCGCGGGTATGTAGCGGAAGCGGCCCGCGGGCGCGTGATTCAGGAGGCTCTCACGAGCCAGTCGTGCAACATCTTGCCGCGATAGACGATGAGTAGTGTCGTCGCGGCCCAGACCAGAATCGCTATCTGGAAGGGCCGGTCACGCAGCAGCACGTCGGTCGGTCCGTCCACTTCACCGTGTTCGACGAGCACGGTAAAGCGGAAGATCGCGTAGACCACGATCGGCAGCGTGTACAGCAGGTAGTTTGTCTCGAACACCTTCACGGTGCGCGCGTCGGTCGCGTAGAGCATGAAGCTGACCACGGCGATGCCGGCAGTCAGCGTGGTCATGTGGTTGAGCAGGTCCGGCGTGTAGATGGAGAGCGTTTTGCGGTGTCGGGCCGCGTCGATCCCGCCGTTCTCAGCCAGGATATTGAGCTCGCAGCGCCGTTTACTGAAGCCCAGGAACAAGCATAGCGTGAACGTGCACCAGACGAGCCAATGGGAGATTTCGACGTGCACCAGGACCGCCCCGGCGATGGCGCGCAGCACGAAGCCGAGACCGATGGAGATGACGTCGAGCAGCACGGCGTGCTTGAGCCAAAGCGTATAGACGAGCTGGAGCAGGACGTAGACGAGTACGACGACCAGGAATAGTAGGCGCCCATCCAGGAGCAGGCTGCCGGCCAAGCCGACGACCAGCAGGGCGGCCGCGAGCGCCAGTGCCGGCGCGACGCCGACCTGCCCCGCCGCGAGCGGTCGTTGCCGTTTTCTGGGATGGTGCCGGTCCTCCGCGCGGTCATGGACATCATTGAAGATGTAAGCGGCGCTGCTCACCAGGCAGAAGCAGGCGAAGCCGAGCAGGCTCCAGATCACGCTGTGCGCGTCGGTGAGCTTGCCGCCGAAGACCAGCCCGGCGAAGATGAAGACGTTCTTGACCCACTGCTGGACGCGCAGCAGTCGCAGGTACGGCATCGGCGGCTCCACAAGAGGGGGGCATTTTGCGGGCAGGACGGGTGCGGGTCAATCCGCGTGGCGTCGGCGCGCCGCGTTGATGGCGGGATGGATTGCGATTGGAAGCGGGAAGCGCTGCGGGCGCCCCGGGAGTTTCAGCGGGGGATTCATAGGGCTTGGCGTGAGACAGTAAAGAGAGCGCTGGGACCTCATTCGCACTCCATGGGGCTCCCACTGTCCGTCCGACGAGGTCCCAGCTGCCTCCCAACACACCGGAGAGTGCCCCGGGCGGCGTTCCCCGGCCCGCGATCTCTCAGGATCCGGTACCCGAGCGAGTTGCCGGGTTCCCAACATTCGCAACCGCTCGTGGTACCGCCAATCTGCTTGTGCAACCGGCGTGCCAACCGAAACGACGCGCCGAACATGCGCGGGCGATAGGTTGTAACCCCTTGCTGCACAAGCGGTTGCGCTAGGCAAGCCCAGCGGCGCGAACGCACGCTCCCTGGCAGCGCGGGTATTGCGCACCCACCATTGGGCAATCGAAGGGCAACGGATTCCCCACCCAGCCGCGCCGACCGACGAGAATGTGCGCCAAGGCTACCGAACGGGCAGCGGGCCGTCCGCACAGACTTGCTCGGGCAGATCCCACTGAAACGCTTGCCGGCCCTCTACTGCGAGCGAGCCGCCGATCTCGCCACCGTCCGGCACGCGGAGCAGGATTCGGTCCTTTCCCATCGTGATCGCTACCTCGACCGCCTCCGGCACGTCTTGAACCGTGATCTGCGGAGGCCGGTTCGCCCCGGCGCGGTCCACGACAAGCACCGTTACGAACAGGTACTGTCCACCGCGCTGCGCGGGCTCAATCTCGATCCGCCCCCAGTGCGGCGTCTTGCCGAACTCCGGTCCGAGCAGCGTCGGGGTGCCCAG
>JAUWXH010000357.1 GCA_030616465.1 Planctomycetota bacterium
ATATTGCGAATAATGGGGAGTGTAGCAGGTGCCTGCAACCAGGGTCGTTTTGTACCGCGAGGACGACGGCTCAGATGGCCCGGAAACGAAAACCCACGACCGATGCGGTCGAGATCATGCATCGGCGATACTCTGAGGGGAAGCCCGAACGACTTCAAGAACTCGAAGAGGAGCGCGCAAACGCCGAGGTCGCCCGCCAGATCTACGGGCTCCGCCAGGCTGCCGGCCTAACCCAGCAAGAGCTCGCCAAGCTGGTCGGTACAACTGCGTCGGTCATCTGCCGGCTTGAAGATGCTGATTACGAGGGACATTCGCTTTCGATGCTTCGACGCATCGCGGCCGCACTCGACAAACGGGTCGAGATCCGTTTCGTGCCGTTGCCGGGAAAAGCCCAGCCAGCCACGTAGGGTGAACGTTGGCAGGGTCCGCACGGCGGACCCTACGGGCTACACGACGCACCTACGGCGCTAACCGCCACTGGGGGCGGACGCGGGCTGGCTGGCCGCTGCGCGGCGCTCGTGTATCAGCCGGTCCAGCCAGTCTACACCGGTCGGTCCACCCTGGGCGACGCGGAACCACAGGTATGCCCAATCGACTATGTCGGATCGACCACCTTCGCCGTAGTCGACGCAGACCGGCTGTTCGCCTGTGCGTCGTGATTGCACGACCCCGGCCACAAGCTCGAATTCGTCCGGATGATCTGGAAAAGAGATGCGCACCGAACGGACGAGATCCATCGGCACGCCCACGTCATAGCCCAGGGTTTTCACGTAGCCATCCTCGGTCACGTTAAGTACATTGGCATCGAACAACGCTTGCACAGACCGTGGGGGACGGGCGTTGGCGTCTAGATACAGCAGCGAGGCATACCCGACGACGTGCATTGCCTGGATCTGGCGGAATCTTTCGTGACCCTTTGCATGGTCGTGGGCTAGGTAGAGCCAGACTCCCACAATCAGCAGCGCGACGCCCAGCCGCACATAGAGCCGTGTCCTTTTCATTTCGGCACCAGAACTGGTCAAGGCCCGTTTCGTTTTCGGGACCGTACCGGCCGATGCGCGAATTCTACCCTGTATCGACGTGCACGACGCTGCCGGAGCACGAGCGGCATGATTTGTCCCTGGCCCGACACGGCCGGGTGTGTCACATTCGGCGACCTGTCTTCAAGCCCCAGCGGGGCGCTAGTCTGTAGCCGGGGGCGCGAGCCCCCGGAATGCAAGCGGCAGGACGTCAGCCCTGGAAGGGCGACAGAGCGCACGGTTCGCAGCGTGTTCTGTCGCCCCGCCGGGGCTCTGGGCCAACCCCGTCACTGTTCCGGGGGCTCATGCCCCCGGTTATTACCTACCGCCCTTTCAGGGCTACTCCATGCAATGCCTCAATCGGGAACGGAGACGCCCACCATCTCGCGGCCCTCGGACCCGCCAGAAGTCATGCACCCGACACGGTCTGCCCCGCTCCGCCCCACAAACTGGCGTTCGGGCGGGGCCGAGCTACACTGGGTGCGGCAAGGGTCGGGAATCACAGGTCGGTCAGAGGACGCGAGCGGTGGAGGTTCTGGCGGCAGTGATTGGTGTTTGCGTCGGGGCGGCGATCGTGCTAGCCGTCGTCTGGCTGCGGCGGCGGTCTGCGCGGGAGGTGGCGCGGCAGCTCATCGAGCAGGCGCAGGTGCAGCGGGTCGAGGAGCTTCAGGCGGTCATCAAGCAGGTCGAGGCCGCCCTCGGGCCGCTCTGTCGGGACGCGCTGTCGGCTAACAGTGAGCAGTTTCTGCGGCTGGCCGAGACGCGGCTTTCGGCCCAGAGCCGGCAGGGCGAAGCGTCGCTCGACACGCGGAAGAAGCTTATCGATGAGCAGGTCAAGCAGATGACGACCAAGCTCACCGAACTGTCGGCCGCCCTGCAAACGCTCGACAAGGACCGCCGTGAGTCGCACGGGTCGTTGGTCAAGCACCTCGAGACGACCACGCGCACCGCCGCCGAGTTGCAGGAAACGACCACCCAGTTGCGCGAGGCGCTGGCCAACCCTCAGCGACGGGGGCAGTGGGGCGAGCGCATGGCCGAGGACGTGCTCCGCCTGGCCGGCTTCATCGAGAACGTCAACTACCGCAAACAGGCCGCGCTCGAGGCGGGCGGCAAGCCGGACTTCACCTTCCTGTTGCCGCAGGATCGGCGGGTGAACATGGACGTCAAATTCCCGCTGGCGAACTATCTGAGATACCTGGATGCCGCCGATGAGCCGGTCCGCGAGCAGCACAAGGGGGCCTTCCTGCGCGACGTGCGCAACCGCATCAAGGAGGTCACCACGCGTGAGTACATCGACCCCGGCAACGGGACCGTCGATTACGTGCTGGTCTTCATCCCCAACGAGCAGGTGTACGGCTTCATTCACGAGCACGATCCGGCGTTGCTCGATGACGCCTTGCGGCAGAAGGTCGTGCTCTGCTCGCCGCTGACGCTCTATGCGATTCTATCCGTGATTCGCCAGGCGGCGGAGAACTTCCGCCTCGAGCAGGCCTCGCGTGAGATTCTTGGGCTGCTGGGCGCGTTCAACAAGGAGTGGGGCAAGTACGTCGAGCTGATGGACAAGATGGGCCGCAAGCTCGAAGACGCGATGAAGCACTACGAGGAGCTGACGACCACCCGCACCCGCCAGCTCGAACGGCAGCTTGACAAGATCGAGACGCTGCGCTCGGAGCAGCAGATGGCTCTGCCCGGCGAGGCCGAAGGGGACGCGTAGATTGGTGGGGGGTGGGCAAACCGCAGGGGAATCCGTATCCTCCGAGAGGCAGTGGTCGCTACGCCTGGCGTGTTTCGACTTGACCGGTCCGGTGCGGAATGTAGCGGCCGACGGCCTGCGAGCCGCAGGCCGCTACAGCGAACGCGCTGACTGGAACCGCCACTAAGCATCGCTGTGAGTTGTCGTTGAGCGTCTCGGAGAAGGACACCAGATGGGTAATGCCGCGGGAAGAAGTGAGTCTGACAGGGTGCCAACGCCGGTTCCGCCGTTGAATCTGGCGGCCGGTTTCGCGCAGCTTCGCGACGAGCTGCTAGCCGAGATCACCGGAGTGTGCGAGTCGGGCTACTACGTGCTCGGGCCGAAGGTTGCCGGCTTTGAGCAGGCGCTGGCGGAATACACGGGGGCGAAGCATGCGATCGGCACATCATCGGGAACCGACGCGCTGCTGATGTCGCTGATGTCGCTGGACGTCGGGCGCGGCGACGAGGTCATCGTGCCGGCGTTCACGTTTTTCGCCACCGCCGGCTGCGTGGCGCGTGTCGGCGCGCGGCCGGTCTTCTGCGACATCGACCCGGAGACATACAACCTCGACGTCGGCCAGGTTGAGGAGAAGCTGACCACGCGTACGAAGGCGGTCACCCCGGTTCACCTGTACGGGCAGCTCACCGACCTGC
>JAUWXH010000475.1 GCA_030616465.1 Planctomycetota bacterium
GCAGGCGTTCTACTCGACGTGTCATCAGGCCACGGCTGAGCAGGTGCTGCTGTGGTACGCGCGGCGTTGGTCGATCGAGGAGACGTTCCAGAACGCCAAGGGCCATTTGGGCTTTGAGCAGCCGCAGGGCTGGACGCGCCCGGCGGTCGAACGCACTGCTCCGACCGCGATGTTGTTGTACAGTCTGGTGGTGTTGTGGTTCGCCGGCGAAGGCCATCGTCACTACCGCGCCCCGAATCGACCGTGGTATCGGAGCAAGTCTTGTGCGTCATTCGCGGACATGCTCAACACCTTGCGTTGTGAGAGCGTCCGCCGGCAGGTTTTGTCACTGGGCCTGCACGGCCGGGGCTCACGAAACGTCATAAAGACCTTGTTCAATGCGGTCCAGCAAGCCGCATAAGTGCGAAAGTCGAACTTATATGGTTTCTGTCGGCCGGACCAAGCCGCGGGCGAGCGTACCCTGGTTGCAGTGAGCTGGCTGCATAGGTCACGCTCCTGCCAACGAAGACCCTACAGCAGCCGCTGTTGGTCAACGTACAGGCAGCATAAGGTAGGGCGCCTGCCGCTGCAAGGCCGGCGTTGCCGCCCGGTAGGGCGCCCGCCAACCCGCGACCGTGGAGTCCGGTCTTTTTCTGAAGGCCCCGGCTGGAATGAAGCGTCTATAAGGGTATCCTCATAGGGCCGACGGAGAGTACGGAAGATGCTTCGAGATTACAGGATTCTGGCGGTCTGGCTGGCCGCCTTGCCGCTTGTCGCAGCCGCCGCAGCTCAGGATCGGCCCGAGCGACAGAGCCGACGTTCGCCGGTGGTGGCGGTCTTCGAGCAGTGCCGCGACGGGGTCGTGAACATCAGTACGACCCGCATCGTGCGGGTGCGCTCGCTGCGCTACGGGTCCCTGTTTGACGAGATCTTCGATTTCGGTCGCCCCACGGTCCGCGAGCAGCCCGTCCACGGCATCGGCTCCGGCTTCGTCGTGCACGAGAACGGATACATCGTCACCAACGCCCACGTCGTCTCGCAGGCGCACGACGTCCAGGTGATCTTCGCCGACCGGCGTAAGCTGCCGGCCGAGATTGTCGCCGTCGATCCGGAGCACGACCTGGCCGTGCTCAAGGTGAACACGCGACGACCGCTGCCCCATCTGAAGCTCGGCCGCAGCAACGACATCATGGTCGGCGAAACGGTTGTGGCCGTCGGCAACCCGCTCGGGCTGCAACACACCGTCACCACCGGCATCGTCAGCGCCCTGGACCGCACGCTCCAGTTCGGCCACGACACCAACTACCGCGGCCTGATCCAGACCGACGCGGCCATCAATCCCGGTAACTCCGGCGGGCCACTGCTCAACATCAACGGCGAACTGATCGGCATCAACACCGCCATTCGGGGCGACGCGCAGAATGTCGGGTTTGCGATCCCGGTGGATCGGTTGTGGGAACTGGTCCCGGTGATGCTGGACATCGAGCGGCGTGAACGGGTGCGCTTCGGGCTGCAAGTCGGCGGCGCGGGCCGCGACGTTGTGGCGGTGCGCTCCGACAGCCCGGCCGCGAAGGCCGGCCTGCGCCGCGGCGACCGCGTGATCGAGTTCAACGGCAAACCGCTGCGGGACGCGATTGACTACTATGTGCAGTTACTTTCACACAAGCCCGGCGACGAGATTCTGCTGACCGTCCAGCGGGGAGGAAAGACGCTCGCCAAGACGGTCGCACTCCAGGCCATTCCGCCCCCCGACGGCCGCAAGCTGGCCAGACAATTGCTCGGCATGGATCTGGCGGAGATTCCGCCCAAGGTCCGCCGCGAGCTCGAACTGCCGGAGGATGTGGGGCTCATTGTGGACGAGGTCGCGGCTGGTGGTCCGGCCCAGCGGGTGGGCATCCGGCCCGGAGACTTGATCCTGCGCCTGAACCGCGTCACGGTGCCGACGCTCACCGATGCCGGCCTCGCGCTGGAAGGCGTGCGGTCCCGCCAGTGGGTGCCCGTAGACGGTTGGCGTCTCCGCCCCGAGGCGTTTCCGTGGACGGCGGCCGTTCAAGTGCGCGGCACACGGTAGCCCGCGGCTGGTCGCTCAGCGGCCTCGGCCTCGCATACGTTTCTGCGCCGCGTCGCGCCGGGGACCCCAGCGCCGCTCGACCGCCTCTTTGCTCGTGAGCTTGAGCACCAAATCCCCCGCCTCGTAGCGCAGCAGCAGCCCGCTCGGATCGGTGTAGACCAGGCCAGCCTGCTCGGCAAAGCCCTCGGACGTCTCGAAGGCGTGCGCGCGGGTACTCGCTTGGCCTGGCAACGGCCGCGGCCCCAGCGGGTGCACGGTGCTGGCGCTCATCGCCCGGGTCTTGGGGTCGTACACGGCGAACGCGTGCGTTGGCCCGGGCTTGCCCCCTAACACGGCCGGCAGAAGCCGCACCCAGGCCAGGCTCAGGTACGTCTCGCCAACCTGGATGGGCTCGCGCGGATCAGGCAGATCCACGTCCAGGTTTGTGCTGTAGCTGGAGAACAACAGGTCCC
>JAUWXH010000243.1 GCA_030616465.1 Planctomycetota bacterium
GAGCTGCCCGAAGTCGAGACCATCGTTCGCAGGTACCGGCCGCGACTGGAAGGCCGGCGGATCGTCGCGTTCGCGTCGCGCTGGGCGAAGCAGGCCACGCCGAGCGTCAGGGCGGTTCGCACTGGAATCGTCGGGCGGACCGTCACGCGGCTGGCGCGGCGGGGCAAGTACATCGTTTTCCACCTGGACGATGGCGGCTTCCTGCTCGTACACCTGCGCATGAGCGGGCGCTTCGAGTGGGCCGCCGAGCGACACACGCGGCCACGCCACGTCCGCTCAACCTGGGACCTGGGCGATGGCGACCGACTGCTGTTCTGCGACGCGCGCAAGTTCGGACGCCTCGTCTACACACGCGATCTGGCGGCGGCGACCGCCGACCTCGGCGTCGAACCCCTCGGCCGCGGCTTCACGGTCGCGCGCCTGAATAGAGAACTGGACGGCCGCGCGCGGCAGCTCAAACCGCTGCTGCTCGACCAGTCGGTCATCGCCGGGCTGGGCAACATCTACGCCGACGAATCGTTGTTCCGCGCCGGGCTGCATCCACTGCTCCGCTCAAACCGGCTCGGGGAGGCGCAGATTGCAGCGCTGCACGAAGCGATCCGGCACGTGCTTCGCAAGGCCATCCGCTACTGCGGAACGTCCTTCGACCAGGCCTATCTGGGCGGGTCGATGCAGAAGCAGTTGATGGTTTATGGTCGGGCCGGCAAGCCCTGCCGCATGTGCGGAACCCCGATCATTTCGATCCGCGTCGCCCAGCGCGGCACGCATGTTTGCCCGAAGTGTCAGGCGTTGGACGGGGAGCTCTGAACCGCGTGGGCGGTCATGTCGTAGCGTGGGATAGCCGGTTCGGATGGCCGCTCCGGACATGCTGTGCGCCGCGCGGGTTGAAGCCCACAGCTCGCCTTTCGGGTAGCATCGAGTCTCAATGTGCGGCATTGCTGGAATCGTGAGCCTCTCGCCCGACGCGCGGGTCGAGCCCGACGGGCTGCGCACGATGGCGGCCCAACTTGTCCACCGCGGGCCCGATGACGAGGGGTTCTATCTCGACGCGCACGGCCGCTGCGGCTTCGGCTTTCGCCGGCTGGCGATTATCGACGTTGCGGGCGGACACCAGCCGATCAGCAGCGAGGACGACACGCTCTGGCTCGTTTTCAACGGGGAAATCTACAACTTTCGCGAGCTGCGCGCGGACCTCGAGCGACAGGGCCACCGCTTCAAGACCCGCTGCGACAGCGAGGTCATCGTCCATCTCTACGAGCAGCACGGCGAGGCGTGCCTCAAGTGGCTGGCGGGCATGTTCGCCTTTGCGATCTGGGACGAGCGAAGCGGTCAACTGCTGCTGGCCCGCGACCGCCTGGGGCAAAAGCCGTTGACCTACGCGGTCGTCGGCGACCGGCTCTACTTCGCCAGTGAGGCGAAAGCGATCGTCGCGTTGCCGGGCGTGCCCCGCGAGCTGGACCCGCAAGCGCTGCACGAGTACCTGCTGTTTCAGTACGTTCCGGCACCGCACTCGATCTACCGGAACTTCCGGAAACTGTCGCCGGGCCACTACTTGACCGTCCCGGCCGGAAAGCCGTTGCGTAAACGAGCGCGCGCGTACTGGCGGGTCCCCACCCCGCCGAAGTTCCAGGGCAGCTACGAGGACGCCAAGGCACGGCTGGGCGAGTTACTGACACACGCCGTCGAGAAGCGGCTGATCGCCGACGTGCCGCTGGGCGCGTTCCTCTCCGGCGGGGTTGACTCGTCGATCGTCGTCGGTTTGATGCGCAAGCTGGGCGTCTCGCCGCTGCGAACGTTCTCGATCGGCTTTCCGGATGCGCGCTACGACGAGACGGCGTACGCCCGGACCGTCGCGAAGCACTTTCAGACGGAGCATCACGAGCACGTGGTGACGCCGCGGGCCCGTGAGATCCTCGACACGCTGGCCTGGCACTATGATGAGCCGTTCGCCGACTCGTCCTGCATCCCGACGTATTACGTTTCCCAGTGGACGCGCCGCTCGGTCACGGTGGCCCTGACCGGGGACGCGGGCGACGAGTGCTTCGCCGGCTACGACCGCTACCGGGCAGCCCGGGCGGCGGCCCGTCTGGACGTTCTTCCGCGTCCGCTGCGGCGGATGATTGCCGCCGCGGCCGGCGCCTTGCCGCACGCACGCCCCCGCTCGCTGGGAAACCGACTTTATCGTCTGCTGTCAGCGGTCGGCGACACGCCCACGCTGCGCTACCTCTCCTGGGTCAACATCTTCACGCCGGCTCTCCTGCGGGACGGTTATGCGCCGCACGTTCGTGAACGTATCGACTTCGACCGCCCGCTGCGCTGGTTTGAGGGCCTGTCCGGGGGCGCGGGGCAATCGGCACCGGACAACGCCATTCTCACCGACTTCCACAGCTACCTGCCCTACGACCTGCTGACCAAGGTGGATGTCGCGTCGATGGCGTGCAGCCTCGAATGCCGCTCGCCCTTCCTGGATCACGAGCTGGTCGAATTTGCGCTCTCACTGCCGCTGGAGTGGCGGCTGGGACGCCACGGCGGCAAGCGCATCCTCAAAGACTGGGCCGGCGACCTGCTTCCGGCGCGGATCCTGGACCGCGGGAAAATGGGCTTCGGCGTACCGGTGGGAGAGTGGTTCCGCGGCGAGTTGCGGGATCTGCTCACAACGCGCCTGACCGACCCAGATTCCATCTGCACCCGCATCTTCCACCCGGCGTGGGTGCAGTCCCTGCTCCGGGCGCATTTATCCGGACGTTCCAACTACGAGCACCCCCTGTGGGCCCTGCTGATGCTCGAGCTTTGGCACCACCGATGGCAACCGACGGGGCTGTAGGACGGCACACGCGACTCAGTATCCGGCCGGATTCAACCGATCCAGTCTGTAGCAGGCTCGCCGCCCGCGCCGCGAGCCGTGCGCCTGAGGCGCCCGATGGTGGTTGACCAATCAGAGATCAACGCTCTGCTGAGCGCGGCGGACGACCTGGTGGGTGAGGCCGCCGAGGAGGCCGCGAGCCCTACCGAAACCGCCCCCGAGCAGGCGTCACCGACCTCGGACCAGACTGAGCAGCCCGCGAAGCCTCCCTCGCCCGAGCTCGCTCGCATACTCCACATCCGCGTGCCGGTCATCGTTCGCCTCGCTGAACGCCGCATGACCATTTCCGGCGTGCGTAGACTCTCGTGTGGCGGCATCATCGAGTTCAACAAGTCGATTGACCAGCCCCTCGACCTGCTGATCAGGAACCGTCTCGTCGGGCGCGGCACAGCGGTCAAGGTGGGCGAGAACTTCGGCCTGCGGATCCTGGAGATCGAGGCCAAGGAGCAGCGCATCAGGTCGATGGGCCGCTGACGCCCGCTTCTCGACACAGCTCAATCGCCTCGGCCCCCGACCGTTCGCCGCCGCTTCAGCAGCAGACGCACTTCCGGCAGCCGCAGAGCCCAGGCGGACGCGAGGTAGACCGCCGAGCCGAGCGCCAGCGAACCCAAGGCGTCGATCGCCCGGTGCACAATCAATGGCAAGGCCGTCTGGACCGGCTCCGCGGTCCACAAAGGCCGCAGGGCCAGCACGACGACCACCGCCAGCAGGGCCCCCAGCACCATCTTCCCCACCGCCGCGAGCAGGGAGCGGTTGACAAGCCACGTTCCGGTTCGGCGTTGAAGCAGCACAATGCCCACAATCACGGCCAACGCCGATGTCACGGACGTGGCGATGCCGAAGGCCGCTTCGCGCACGGCGTCGAACCGGACCAACACCAGGCTCAGCGCGACGTTGGCCGGAACCAGGAAGCAACTGATCCGCAGCGGAGTGCGCACGTCGCCCACGCTGTAGAAGCCGCGCAGCACGATGTGGTGTGTGCAGAAGGCCCACATGCCGAATCCGTAGCAGGCCAGCACGCGGGCGGCGCGGGCCGTGTCGTCCGGTCCGAATTTTCGGTACTCGAACAGCAGCCGCACGATCGGCTCGGCCAGCAGGACCATCATGCACCCGGCCAGCAGCCCCGCAAACACAGCTAGTCGCAGCGAGCTACCTACTTCACCAGTCCAGCCCGTCCAGTCCTTGCGGGTGGCCAGGCGACTGAACGTCGGCAGGGCGGCGACCGCCAGCGAAATCCCGAACACGCCCAGCGGGAACTGGTATAGGCGTTGCGCCACGGTGATGGCTGACAGGGCCCCCTCCTGAAGCGGGTACGCAAACGACAGTCCGAACAGTGTGCCGGTTTCGGGGTCCCCTTCCACATGCGTGAGCAGCATGCAGATCTGTGCGTCGATGAACACGCCGAAAGCCAGCACACCCTGTCCCAGCACCACCGGGCCCGCCGAAGCCAGCATCTTCTTCAGCCGCGGGTCACGCAGGTCGAAACGCCAACCCAGCCCGACACCGTAGCGCCGCAGCACCGGCAGAAGAAACAGAATCTGCAACACGCCGGCCACGAGCACGCTGGCGGCAACGCCGAAGATCTGCGTTGCGCTGTCGTCGATCCCACGCCCGGGGTCAATCGTCGGCCGAAACCAGGTGAGCGCGGCAATCATCACCAGGTTGAGGATGATCGGCGTGATCGCCGCAGGCACGAA
>JAUWXH010000099.1 GCA_030616465.1 Planctomycetota bacterium
GGATTACTCGTGGTCACCCTGAACGAAGCGAAGGGTCTCTCGTCGGATGCGGGGGAGACCCGGTAGTCTGTGACCAGATTCTTCGGTTGCTGCGCTCTCTCAGAATGACAGCGTGCTGGGCTCCCTCAGAAGGACAGCGCGTTGCACTCGCTCAGAATGACAGCGTGCTGCGCTCTCTCAGAATGACAGCGTGTCGTGCGGGCGCGGCGCTACCGGTGGGACACCGGCGCCACATAGAACGGCCGGTACGGCGCCGACGGCTCAGGTCTCATGCTTGCTGAACCAGACCACCCCGACGGTCTGGGCCAGGATACGGATGTCCAGACCCAGGCTCCAGTGCTTGATGTAGTGCACGTCGTGCTGGATGCGCTTCTTCAGTGAGGTGTCGCCGCGATACCCCTTGACCTGCGCATAGCCGGTCATGCCGGCCTTCATCTTGTGGCGGAGCATATAGCGGGGGACCTCCTGCTTGAACCGCTTAATGAACTCCGGGCGCTCCGGGCGCGGCCCCACCAGCGACATCTGCCCCGCGAGCACGTTGAACAGGTTCGGTAGCTCGTCCAGACTGGTGCGGCGCAGGAATCTGCCGATCCACGTCCGCCGGGGATCGTCGCGCCGGGCCCACACGGGGCCGCAGGCGGTCTCCGCGCCGACGGTCATCGTGCGGAACTTCATCATGCTGAACTCGCGCCCGTCGAGCCCCATACGCCGCTGGCGGTAAAACACCGGTCCGCGACTGGTCAGCTTGATCGCCAGAGCGATCAGCACCATTGGGACCGCGGCGATCAGCAAGCACACCCCGCCGACGAGCAGGTCGAAGCTGCGCTTGAGGATGGCATTCCAGCCATACAACGGCGTTTGGCGCAGCGAGAGGATGGGCACGCCGTCGAGTTGGCTCAGGTTGGGGCGCATGGCGTAACTGGGACTGATCTCGGGCACGAGGCGGACGTCGGCCATGGAGGTTTCCAGCGCGGCGAGCACGTCGCTGGTGCGCTGGGCCTGGTCATGGGACAGGGCGATGAACACCGAGTCGACCGGCGACTTCTCGGTGATGGCGCGCAACTGGGCCAGCGGACCGTAGACCGGCAGCCCGCGTAGTGTGCCGGGGCGGTCGCGCGCGCGGTCGTCCACGAAATAGAGCACCTCGATGCCGGTCCAACTGTTGCGCTGCAAGGCGTGCAGCAGTTGTTGGGCGGTTCGTCCGCTGCCCACGATTGCCGCGCTGCGCCGATTCCACCCGCGGCGGCGGAGAGCGCGCAGCGTGACCCGTACCGTGACGCGGAGAAGCGCGAAGCAACTCGTGCCGACGACGGCGTACGTGGCGATGAACTGACGGGAGATCTTGTTGGTCGCCGGCAGGGCGTAATCGATCACGACCACCGCCACCACCGCTACGACGAAGGCCTTGATGACGTCGCGCGCCTCGCTCAGCAGCCCGTGATGGCGGCGGGGGCGGTACAGCCGGAGCCGGTAGAAAATCACCAGGTGGGCGGTAACCACCAGCGGCAACATCGGCAGGAATTTGTCCCCCAGCCCGGGCACGCCCTTGGCCGGATCGACCGGCAACCACGCGAACCGAATGTAATAGCTCAGCAGCCACGCCGCAGCGATTGCGCAGGCATCGGCCGCGACCAGTAGGGTGACCATCAACTGGCTATGCTGCTTGAGCATCGAGTCGATCCACCGCCAGAGCGTCGGGATCAGCGGTTCGGTGCGATAGCTCGCGCGGTGCACGAGGGTACCGCGCCGCGCACCTGGTCAATTATCCGCGGATCCGGTGCCGGCGGAAAGGGGTTCAACCGCGGAACCGCCGGCGAGTGTGACTGAACTTTGGGGCAACTGGGGTGGCACGGTCCAGCGTCGCCTGGCGGAGCTCTGGTTCCGAGTGGAATCTTGCCGCGACGCTGGGCCGTGGGCGCCGAATCGGGTAATTCGTCAAGCCACACGCCACGGCCCAACGCACGCGACAATGCCATCAGGGCGCGGCGTGTCTTGATCAGCGCGTGCGTTGGACCGTGCCACCCTCAATTGCTGACAAATCATCGTAGCTCCCGATGCTTCAACGGCTTAGCTAGGCCACGAAAAATGGTCACACCCCCCCGCCGGCCGTTGACCGCAAGGGTCACCCATGCTCGTCCGCGGATGCGGTACTCAGGGGGTCGGTGGCGTCTTTGTGTCCGTCCGGGTGGGCGCTCTCGTGGTCGGCCGGCTCGATGTGTGACGTAATGTGGACCTTGTCGTTCGGGAAGCGGCGGCGGATCGATTCTTCGAGCCGGGAGACGGCGGTGTGGGCTTCGACCATCGACAACTCGCCGGGAACCAGCAGGTGAACGTCGACCCACAACTCGTCGTTGAGCGACCGGCAGCGCAACTGGTGAAACCCGGCGATGCTTCCCGCGGCAGCCTGCTCCTGAAGACTGTCGATCAGTCGGCGGGACACATCCGGATCGACCTGGTCCATCAAGCCGCCGAACGATCTGCGGACGAGCGAGACGCCGCTGGCCATGATGAGCCCGCCGATGAGCAGGGCCGCGACCGGGTCGAGCCATTCGATCTTGGTGAGCATGACCAGCCCGACGCCGACGATGGCTGCCGCGGTGGTCCACATGTCCGTCAAGACGTGCTTGCCGTTGGCGACCAGGATCAGCGCGTTGTGCCGGCGGCCGACGCGAACCAGAGCCACGCCCAGCACCAGGTTGATCACTGCGAGCGCGCCGGCGATGGCCAACCCAACGCCGAGATGACGCAACTGTGGTCCCCGAATCAGCCCGATCACTCCGCTGGAGATCACGGCAACCGAGGCGGCGAAGACCAGGGCGCCTTCGAAGCCGGCGGAGAAGTAGGCGATGCGTCCGTGCCCGTAGGGGTGGCCCGTATCCGCCGGGCGCGCGGCATACCACAGGCTGAACGCCGCCAGCGTGGTCGCCGCCCCGTGCACGACGGACTCCAGAGCGTCGGAGAAGATTGCGGTGCTGTGTGTCAGGAAGTAGGCGGTCAGTTTGCCTGCCAGCATAACGACCGAGGCCAGCAGGCTCACCGTTATGGCGGTTTTTCGTGGATCTCGGCTCACGGCGTCCACCCCATCGTGCCGGCATTATAGCCTCTGCAAGCGGGATGCCATCCAGCAGCCGTGGGGCCGGTCCCACGTGGACCCATAGCTGGCGTGTCGCGGCTGCTGCCGAGCACTGCGAGTGAGGAGACGAGCCGGCCTGGCTCGGCTGCGACTATGAGCATTACCGAATACTGTGCCGCGCGATGCGAATACCCCCGTATGGAACGACGGCGGGATTATAATGCCTGTGCGCCGTTAGAGCCGTTACGCGTGTCTGCAGTACAGGCGCAGGGCATCAGCGCGCGCCCTCGCAGCCCAGTAGACGGATTTCGGGGACTTTACCTTGTCGAAACTGCATGACGCCGCAACGCGTAGAACCGTAGGCGTCCGGGATATCCCCCTGGTCCTGCTGGCTCCGGGCCGGCTCTTCGCCCGCGTCGAAGACGTAGCCGCTTACGGCTGGCCTCTGGTGATCCTGCTCACCGCCGTCACGCTTATCGGCTACGCCACTGTACAAACCGGGTTGATCGACCGCGAGATTGATCGCGCCGTTGACGAGAGCATCGCCCGGCTCGAAAGCGAACAGCGTGACGTCGTGGAGCGCTCGGCTTTGCGTGAAATGTACGAAAAGGAATATGAGCTGGGGGAGTTCAAAAAGCTGCTAACGCGGATTCAGGTTGTCGTGGCCGAGCCGGCCAAGGTCCTCGGCATGACCCTGCTGGTTGCGGCTGTCCTGTACGGCGTGGTGGCCCTGACCGGCCGGAAGCCCGAATGGCACACCCTGCTGACGATCTGCGTCTTCGCGGGTTTCATCGGTGTGCTGCGGCTACTCATGACGCTGGTGCTGATGCTACGCTACGAGACGCTCGGAGTTGACACGTCGCTGGCGTTGCTGGCCCGGCTCATGGCGAAAGACGATGGGGCGGGCCCGATGAGCGTGGCGGTGGCATCGGGGTCGCTCTCCGCCCTCGACCCGTTTCGCATGTGGTTCTGGTTAGTGGTGGTCATCGGACTCTCGGCGACCGCGCAACTACGTGGCTGGCGGGCGTGGGTAACCTGCTCACTCTGCTGGCTGGTGGCCGGCGGCGTGCGGTGTGGGTTGGCGGTTGCCGCGGCGCAAAGCACAGCGACGGTTGCGACAAATGGGTAGCCTGAATGCTCACAATGCGAGAATACTCTCAGGGAACCGATCGGAGTAAAGCATGAAGACGGTCATTGGAATCGTGGTTCTCGGAGCGATCGTGGCCGGGATTTACCTGCTTAACGACTACACGCGCAGCGAAGATGGCAAGAGTCTGCTGGACGTCGCCGGCGAGCTCGAGACGCCGGTCGAGACCACGCAGCCGGAGCAGCGCGATATCGTGCGCACGGTGCAGGCCCCGGGAGAGGTCGAGGCCTTCGCCGAGGTGGACATCAGTTCCGAGGTTGTCGGCAAGATTCTGGAGATGCCGGTCGAGGAGGGCGATCCGGTGCAGGTCGGCGAACTGCTGTGCCGCCTGGACGACGCCGACTTCCGCGCCCGCGTCGTGTCTGCCCAGGCCAACGTAGCCAAGCTCAAGGCCCTGATCACGCAAGCCGGGGCGGACCTCAAACGAGCCGAACTTGATTGGGAGCAGATGCAGCGCCTGCGCGAGACCAATGCCACATCGCCTACGGAGCTGGCTTACTGCCGCACCGCCCTGATCGGGGCTCAGGCTGTGCTCGAGGTACGCAATCAGGAGCTCGTCGAGGCCGAGGCCGCCCTGGAATACGCCCGCGAAGATCTGGCCAAAACGGTTATCGAAGCGCCCCTCAGCGGCGTCGTTTCACAACTGTTCGCCAAGCAGGGCGAGGTGGTCATCACCGGCACGATGAACAACCCCGGCACGCGCGTCATGGTCATCAGCGACCTGTCGAAGATGCAGGTGCGCTGCCGCGTTGACGAGACCGATGCCCCGCTGGTCGCCCCCGGCCAGACGGCCCGCATTTACCTGCAATCGGACACCCGCCGCAGCATCCCCGGCGAGGTGTTCCGCGTCGGAACCAAGGGCACCAAGCTCCCCGGACGCGACGTGGTCACCTTCGAGACCCTGGTGCTCATCACCAGCGAGGACGCGCGCGTCAAGCCGGGCATGAGCGCCAACCTGGAGATCGAAGTCGCCCGCCAGGAAAACGCCCTGACGATCCCCATCCAGGCGGTCGTGTATCGCAAACGGCGCGACCTCCCGGAGGATTTCGTGAAGCAGTATGACCAACAGCAGGAATCGCAGGATCCCGATTCCCACCAGCATCTGGCGGAGTACATCAAGCTCGTCTTCTGCGTGGAGGATGGCAAGGCCCACGTGCGTCTGGTGCAGACCGGCATCAGCGACGTACGCAGCGTGGAGATCGTGGAGGGTCTCACGCTCGATGATTCAGTAGTGACCGGGCCCTACCGCAGCCTCGACCGGCTCAAGGACGGCTCACCGGTCAAACTCGAGGAGAAGGAGTCCGAGAGCGCGGACCAGGAGCCTGATGCCGGCGACGACGACGAGACTCCCGGCCCGGCGTCCCAACCGAGCGACGACACCCACACCGAAGCGGATCGCGACGAATGACCACCGACCCAGCCACGCCAGCAGACCCGCAGCCGGTGATCGAACTGATCGACGTGCGCAAGATCTACCGCGTCGGCACTGAACTGGTGCACGCGTTGCGGGGCACGTCGCTGACCATCTACGAGAACGAGTACGTGGCGATCATGGGCCCGTCGGGCTCCGGCAAGAGCACGATGATGAACATCCTGGGCTGCCTGGACGTGCTCAGCGAAGGCGTTTACCGGCTGCGCGGCCAGGATGTTTCCAAGCTGTCACAGACCAGGCTTGCCAACATCCGCGGGCGGCAGATCGGCTTCGTGTTTCAATCCTTCGAGCTCTTGCCGCGCACCACCGCGCTGAAGAACGTCGAGCTGCCGTTGCGTTACTCGCGCACTCGTCACCGCCGTCAACGCGCCCTGGAAGCCCTGCGGCACGTCAACCTGGCCGACCGGGCGCACCACCGGCCCAACCAGCTTTCCGGCGGCGAGAAGCAGCGGGTTGCCATTGCCCGCGCGCTCGGCCAACAACCCGACCTCATCCTCGCCGACGAGCCGACCGGAAACCTCGACACCGCCACCGGCAACGAGATCATGGTGATCTTCGACCGGCTGCACGCCGAGGGGCAGACCCTGATCATCGTTACCCACGAGGACCACGTCGCCCGGCACTGTAAACGGGTCATAAAGCTGCGTGACGGGCAGATCGTCTCGGACTCGGGCGACGGTCGCGGCGTCCACAGCGGTCAGGCCGGGAAGGATGAGGCCGCCACGTCATGAGAGCTTTGAGACTGCTCATCCGCGTGCTGCTGTTCATCCCCAACCACATCTACGCAACCGCCAGCAACGTGGCCACCGCGCTCGTGCAGATCTGGGCGAACAAGATCCGCTCGTTGCTCACGGTGCTGGGCATCATCATCGCAGTGACCTCGATCATCACCGTCGTCACGCTGGTGGAGGGCTTCGGCGACTACATCACAAACTTCCTGCGCGGCCTGGGAACGAACATGATGGTCGTCTACCCGGAATCGGTTCGCGGGCCACGGGGAGAGTATCTCCGCCCGGGCGAGATGACCATCGAGGACATTCAGGCGGTTGACGCACACGCCTTGGCGATCCGGCGTTCCTCGCCCGCAATCTACGCCCGCGCCACCATCGAGTACGGCCGCCAACAGCTCAATCAGGTCTCGCTCCGCGGCACGAACGAGCTCTTCCAGGCGATCCGCAGCCTCTACGTGGACGCCGGACGCTTCTTCGCACCCATCGACGTGGAGAACTCCGCCCCGGTCTGCGTGCTTGGCCGCGAAGTCCTGCGCAAGCTCGAGTGCGATGAGTCCGTCATCGACGACTTCGTCCACATCGACAACCAGCGCTTCCAGGTGATCGGCCTGCTCGAGTCGAAAGGCAGCTTCATGGGCGAGAACCAGGACGAGCTGATCGTCATCCC
>JAUWXH010000555.1 GCA_030616465.1 Planctomycetota bacterium
AGGGGTTGTTCATCGCGGTCGAGGTGATTCGCCACTTCCTCATTCAGCCGGCCACGACGACGCCGAGCCTGGGCCGGTGTCGTGTGTTCCTTATCCGCGAGGCGCAGCGGATGAACGAGCAGGCCCAGAACGCGTTGCTCAAGACGCTCGAGGAACCGCCGGGGCAGGCACGCTTGATCCTGGTGACCGCATCGGCTTCGCGGCTGCTGCCGACGATCCGCTCGCGCTGTCAGCGGGTGGCTTTCGACCTACTGCCGCCGGCCTTTGTCGAGCAACAGCTTGTGGCCCGGGCCGGGGTGGATACGGCGACGGCGCGGACGTTGGCCGGACTGGCCCAGGGACGGCTCGGCACCGCGCTGCGCTGGCACCGCGTCGGCTTGCCGGCCGCCCTCGGTGGGGTGGGCGATTGCCTGGCGCAGCGCCCCGACGCGTTGCCCCAGGATTTCGCCGCAACCCTGGTCGAGATCGCCAACGGCCTGGCCACGCGGGCGGTCGAGCTACTCGGTGACGATGCGGACGAAGGCGCGGTGCCGGAGGACTCGGAGGAGAACGCCGGGCCGACCGTCTCGAAGGCGACTGGAAAAACCATCCCGACGGACGACTTCCGCGACGCGCTGAAGCTGGTCTTCATGCTGATCGCGGCGGTGTATCGGGACGCACTCGTCGTGCAGACACGCCAGGCCAAGCGGCTACGCCATCTGCCGCCCGGGCTTGACGTGGTTGAGCGCCTGGCCGCTGACCTGTCGATGGAGCAGCTCGAAACGTGCATCAAGGCGGTGGCCGAGGCCGAGTGGATGCTCGACCGCAACGTCGCACCGAAACTGGCGTGCGAACGCCTGGCAATCGCACTATCGGGCGAGCTTCCCGTCGCCTGACGCGCGCGCGAGCTTCGGTTAGCGACGCAGCCGCTCCAGCTCGTCGATGCGCTCGCGAATCACCGCTCGATACGGGTGGTTCTCCGGGAACCCACGGCGGATCAGGTAGTAGCGCTCCAGGGCCTGCTCGTACTGCTCGTTGGCGGCGAGGGCCTCGGCCAGGTTCACGTTGCTGCGCAGGTCGTCCGGGCGCAGCCGGTGTGCCTGCCGCGCGTGTTGCAGGGCCGCGGCGGGGTCGCGGCCTGTCGTCAGGGCGGTAAGGTTGATGTGCGCTTCCCAATCGTTCGGGTCCAGCGCCAGCACCTTGTCGTACACTTCGGTCGCCCGTTCACTCTTGTGGTGCAGGATCAATACCTGCCCCAAGAGGCGCAGCGCGGCGGCATCTTTGGGGGCGAGTTGGACGGCGTGCTCGAGGTGCTCCAGCGCCTCGTCAGGACGCGCCAGCTCGATCAGCAGCTCGCCGGTCTCCTTTCGCAGCGTGGGGTCGTGCGGGTGCTGCTCGATTTGCCGCAGCAGCTCGGCCAGCCGGGCCTCTTTCGCCTGGGCCTGACCACGTAGGTCTGCCAGGTATTTCTTCGAGGCCGTGTCGCGTGGGGCAAGCTGGAGGGCGCTTTCGAAATAGCGTATCGCCCCGTCCACGTCGCCGAGGAGCGCGCGGACGCGGCCGCGGGCCCGCAACGCCCCCGGGTAACGCGGATAGCGTTGCAGCGCCCGGATCAGGTAGTGTTCGGCCTGCGCCAGAACCCGGCCACGCTCATACTCGTCCGAGATGCGGGTGGACCACTGAAT
>JAUWXH010000560.1 GCA_030616465.1 Planctomycetota bacterium
AGCCAGGAGCGGGTCGCGCTGCACGTCCGGGTGGTCCAACGCGCGCGAGCCCGCCTGTTCCAGCGACTGCAGGTCGCGCGTCTCACGCATGATGCTCCCGCACACTTGCTGGAAGACCGCCTCGCGGTGCTTGGCGTCGGCGGGGATCCCCTGACCACCGACGCCGAACAACGCCAAACGCACCAGCTCGCGCTGCCCGCCACGGAAGTCCGGCGGGCATTCCGGCTCTTCGAGGACGTCAAAGGGGATGCGCGCGCCGGCGTCCAGCCAACCGAGCTGCGTCAGGCGGTTCAGCAGCCAGCGCCCGACCTGCGCCGGCACGGCCGCGGCAACAACCTCCGCCGCCGATCGCGCCGTTAACTCGCCACGGGCGGCTAGGCGACGCTGAAGAGCTACCCCGGCCTGCTCGTAGAGTCGCGCCCACAGCACTGGCCCGAGGGCCGGGAGTAGCTTCTCTTCCTTGCCGGGGCGCTGCGCGGACATCGTGTCACTTCCAAGCAAAACCGCTTCTCACCCCGCTTTATTGTAGCACGCCGGATACGTTCAGACAGGGGCGAGCAAGCGGGGTCACGTCCGCGCGAAGGTGCACGCTCGCGGAATGGGGCCACGCCGTCACGACGGGAGAAACCCGCCTTCGGGACCCTTCCCCCAGGTCTGCACAAAGCTGCTTGACCTGCCCCCCGGTAACGAAGTCGCTGTCGGGTTCACCCGCTGATTCTGAGTTGCGGCAGCGGCGTGCTTTCCTTCGCGCGGCGGTCGATCTGCTCGGCCAGGCGCTGGACGAACTCCTCCAGGGCCTCGGCGACGTGGGGCGGGGTGTCGGTGAAGTTGGCGAGCAAGCGGCCGGCGTCGCCGTTTTCGCGAATCTCCACGTTCAGCGGGATTCCGCCCAGGAAGGGCACGCCCAGCTCTTCGGCCGCCCTCTTCGCCCCGCCGTGGCTGAAGATCTCATCCCGGTGCCCGCAGCTCGGGCAGACGTAGTAGCTCATGTTCTCGACGATGCCGAGCGGTTCAACGCCCAGCTTCTGGTACATCCGCAGGGCCTTGAGCGCGTCGGTCAGGGCCAGGTCCTGCGGCGTACATACCACCACCGCACCGGTGAGGGGAATGGTCTGGGCCAGCGTGAGCGGGATATCGCCGGTGCCGGGCGGCAGGTCCACGATCAGGCAATCCAGCTCGCCCCAGTCGCCGCGCTTGAGGAACTCGGCGACGTACTTCTGGGCCATCGGGCCCCGCCAGATCACCGCCTCGCCGGGCGGAACGATGTAGCCCATGCTCAAGATCTTCAGGCCGTCCTTCTCAATGGGGCAGATGCGGCCTTGCTCGTCGGCGTACACCTGCTCGGCCGCGGTGCCGGTAAGCCTGGGAATCGAGGGGCCGTAGACGTCGCCGTCGAGCAGTCCGGTCGGGCGGCCCATGCGCGCCAGGCCGGCGGCCGCCAACGCCGCCACCGTGCTCTTGCCGACGCCCCCCTTCCCGGCACCGACGGCGATCACATGCTTGACGCCGCTGAGGGTATTGCCTTGCCGCTCCTGCTGGACGGCGAGCTCGACGTCCACCGAGGTGATGCCTTCCAA
>JAUWXH010000338.1 GCA_030616465.1 Planctomycetota bacterium
AGGACCGCCACCACTGCGAAACCGACCACCACCCGGAGCATTACGGCAGTGAATCGATTAGACATGGCCATTTCTCCTTGTTCCGCGATGCGTGCCCTTTTCGACTTGACGAGCCCCTGGTCAGGGCCATAGACGCGCTGCTTATAGCATATTACGCCCCGCTGCCCGCGCAATCAAGCCCGTAGGCCAGCCAGCAAGCTTCCACGTCGAACTGGGCCACGCGGCCGCCCAACGTTCGGAGAGCGTGGGGCACCCGCACGCGCGCGGGAGAATCGCGTCCCCACGTTCGGAGAACGTGGGTCACCCCTTAGCGGGAGCTTCGCCCTCCCAGCTATCAGCAGCCCTCGCCCCAGTGGGCCAGTAGCAGGCCCAGATCGGCTTGATCGGTATCGCCGTCACCGTCGCAATCGCCGGGGCAATCGCCGCCGGTGCAGCCCCAATCGGCGAGCAGGGTGCCGAGGTCGGCCTGATCGACGCAGCCGTCGCCGTTCAGGTCGCCGGGCCCCCAGCCGGTGAAGACGAAGTGTGCGTTGTAGATGCCGCCGGGCGTGCCGGGCGTGTAGCAACTGAGCAGCCCCTGCCAGGAGTTGTTCATGGCATGCCAGCCGTTCATGCCGCCCACCTCGCCACCGAGCACGTTTGCATCGCCTTCCTGGGCCAGGACAATCGGCCCGCCCTCTGACGGACTGATGATCAGCGTGTCGAGCTCGGTGTTGTCCGTATACCGCACTGCGCAGAAGGCGAGCAGGTTCCCGCAATTGTCCAGCGGCTGAATGGGGTTGCGTGAGATCGCCTGCATGCACACCTCACCGCCGGCGATTTCGTCATAGAACGCCAGGGCCTTGCGCCAGTTGCCCGGCGTGCCGACGAACCAGCCCGAGTTGTACTGGCCTCCGCCGAGGCTCACGTCCGCAAAGAAGGCGATCTGGCCCGGGTTGTTCAGCAAGGGGGCTTGAAAATCGAAGAAGGTTCCGCCGGCCGGCGTCGTCTCGCCGTTCCGCACGTACGCCTCGTGCACGTCGTCGGTGGTCACGAACAAGCCGCGTCCGCCCGGGCCACCTTGGATGACGCTGAAGAAGCTGACCTGCCCGGCGTCGTTGATGCCGGGGACGTCGCCGATCGGAATCCGCGTTCCGTCAACGTAGCCCAGCGACTCGCCGGCCAGGATGCTGAACGTGCCGCCGCCCGGCGCCGGATCGCCCACCGCGACGTGTTTGGTGATCGCGCCGGCGGTCCACTTGAGGATGTTGACGTTGCCTGTGCCGCTGTTCTTGGCGATGAAGACGATCTCATCGTTGTTGTTCATCGAGCCAGGACCGATCTCCGTGAGCGTGCCGCCGAGCGGTGACGGATCGCCCACCGCGGCCACGCTGATGATCTGCCCGCTGTCCGCCTGGTAGAGAAACAAGCCGCGCGGGGCACTGCCGCCGTCCACGTCGGCGAAGAAAAGGACATCCCCATTATCGTTTATTGGCGGGGCGAAGACGGTGCCGACGAAGAAGCCGGTGAACGTGCCGCCGAGCGGCGAGGGGTCGCCGACACCGCTGCCTGGGTCGCCGCTACCACCGCCCCCGCCGCAGCCGATCACGATGGGCGTCAGGCCGCTCTCGTCGGCGACGAAGATGCCCTGGTTACGCTCGAGGCCGGTGACTTGCGACATGAATGCGATGCGTCCGGCGCTATTGATAATTGCGGGATTCGCAATCGCGAGCGGATAGAGCGTTCCGCCCTCGGGAGCGGGCTGGTTGTGCCAGGCGTAGGCCGCGAAATCGAAGCCGGCCGGCATCCAATCGCATCGGATCCTGTCGCGCTGCCCGTACATCGTGGCGACCGGCTCCAGACGACCGTCGCAGCCGGGAATCGTCACTTCGTCAGAGATGCGCACATACATCTGACCCACAGCGGTTGCTGTCAGAAGGACTGTCTGGATCAAGATCGAAGGGAGCATTGCGTAGCGAGACATAACTTCTCTCCTTCCACTTGTGGCATGTCCGGCGTCCCCTCCACACCCGTGCTTGCCAAATGCGACGGGAGCTGGGAGGCGCCGCTGCAATCATTTTACCAGCCGGGGTCATAAATCGGTAATAGAATCTGCCAGCTCGGCTTCCCGCGCGTTCGCGTCAGGAGTGTGGCCAGTGCTGCTTCTGGTTCATGGACTTCGCTCCCTGCTGAGGGGGGTTGTCATCCCGAGCGCCGCGAGGGATCTAGCCACGATGTCGATGGGCTGCTCGAATCCCGAGGCTAGGTTCCTCGGTCACTGCGTTCTCTCGGAATGACACGTACGCCAAACCCTCCGACCGCGGCCACACGCCGGCGCGCGGGCAAAAAACTGAAGGCGCGCGGTGCTGCACGCTGGTCGTTTATGGCAAGTCGTCGTGTCCGCTACGGGCAGCCTTCGCCCCAGTGGGGGAGCAGGATACCCAGATCGGCCTGATCGACGCAGGCGTCACCCCTCATTGCACCATCAGCTCCAGTATGGCAGCTTTTGGGCGGTCTTCGGTAACATGCACGACGCGATTCCGGCCTGGGGTCCGATTACGCGCCCCACGGAAGTTGGCGTGCCTGGCTCTCACCACGGCGGCTTGAACGCTCAGACTCCGCCACGCGCTTCTCTCACGGCGTGCTGCATCGCCGCGCCGGTCACGTCGCGGCCTGCGGTCGGCTATACTGCCGCCGGCGCACGTGGGCCGGCGTGTACGTGGCTCCGTAGCTTGGCTTGTCAGGGGCGTATGCATGAAACCCGTGCTGAAGGTTCGTCGTCGGGCGGGCAGCGAAGACCTGCCGTTGCCGCAATACATGACCGAGCATTCGGCCGGTCTGGATCTTCATGCGGCCAATGACGAGCCGATCACGATCGAGCCGGGGCAGATCAAGCTGATCCCGACGGGGTTGTTTCTGGAGATTCCGCCCGGGTACGAGGGCCAGGTGCGGGCTCGCAGCGGGCTGGCGCTGCGGCACGGGCTGATGCTGCCCAACGCTCCGGGCACGATCGACGCCGACTACCGCGGCGAGTTGCAGGTCGTCTTGGCCAACTGCTCGCGCGAGCCCTACACGATCACACGTGGGACGCGCTTCGCCCAACTGGTGATTAACAAGGTCGAGCACGTCGAGGTGGTCGAGGTGGCCGAGCTGAGCGAAACGTCGCGTGAGGCCGGCGGCTTCGGCCACACAGGGCATTAGCCCTGCGCTACCCTGGTGCTGTGTCGACGAGCCGCGGGCTTCAGCCCGCGCGGTGCGTCCGCGCAGGCTCAAGCCTGCGGCTCTTCATCCTGTCGCGCCTTGCACCCGTTCGCAATGAATTCACTGACGACCCTAGCCCCCGATTATCAGGACGCCGGTGCCGTTGATGCGGTCGTGGATGAGGTCCTGGAGGGCCAGGTTGGCGTCGGCTAAGGGATAGGTCGTGGTGTGCGGGCGGATGGGGATTTGGGCGGCTTCGGCCAGCAGCTCGCGCCCGTCTTCGCGTGTGTTGGCGGTCACCGAACGCACGTTGCGCTCGTAGAAAAGGTGCTGCTCGTATTTCAAGGCGGGCACGTCGGTCATGTAGATGCCGGCCAGCGCGAGCGTCCCGCCTTTGCGCAGGGCGCTCA
>JAUWXH010000111.1 GCA_030616465.1 Planctomycetota bacterium
AGCCCTGTCGTCCCGTTGCTGTGCCGGCCCTTCGAGCGGACACCGCGGCCCGCACCGCATAGTTGTGCCGCCAGCTTACCCTGCCAGACGCACCAGCAGGTTGTCGAGAATAAAGAAGACCGTGTCGGAAAGGACGATGGAAGCCTCGCGCGTGACGAGCTGACCCAATTGCCCGGCCAGCCGCTCGAGATCTTCCGGACTCCCGTTCGTCACTCCGCAGGGGCCCACCTGGCACAGTAACCCGGCACCCGCGGCCAAGGCCAACCGGTGCATAGAGCAGATTCTTCGCATCATTTGAGCTACATCCTATCTTGCTGTGCCCGAGTCCATTTGACCAGAGAGGTTTGAGCAGCCGGCCCGTACCAAAGCACGCCGTCGGGCCGCCAGCAAACCCAAGAAGAACTTCGCCGATCCCGGCTTTACCCATTGCCACCCTACTCGAACCTCGTCGCAGCAGGCTAGAGCCTGGCCGCTACGCCGTCAAGCCGTTGGCGACGGTTTTGTAGGCCGCTGTCTGAGGCGATTAGGGCCGCCCGGCCGGATGAACCCGCAGAACAGTCCGCACCCCTGTCAACCCGTCGCCGTACTGCCGCCCCTGCGATACCAGCGGGTGCTCGAGCCAGTCCCAGATCTCCGCGCGGTTGGCATCCGCCTTGGGCGGGGGCACCACGCCGCGCAGCTTCTCCGGGAGCACGCGCAGCGGCGGTCCGCCGCACACCCAGGGCTGACGATCATCACCGTAGCACCATTCGTAGGCACCGCCGACGAAGTCCCTGGCGCGCGGGTCCTGCCAGAGCTTCAGGGCGGCGAGCATCCATTCCGCGCGTGTCGGCAGGTCACACGGGGGCACCTGCGCCGCGATGTCCTCCGCCTCGCTGAAAGTGTCGATCAGCCTGATGCGGGTCTGCGGCTGCCCCTCCTGGGGAACGTTCTCGCTCAGCTCGCCGGCCCCGATGTAGAAGACTCTCCACGTTCGCTCGCCCGCGCTAGGGCCAATCTCGTCCCACAACGGATCGTTGGGGTAGACGTAGACCAACAGCAGCCGCTGACCATCCGTCTGCGATTCCAACGCGGTCGGATATCCGACTTTGGGATCCCAGCTCTCATCCACCGGCTGGTACCGGGCGATGGGTTCCCACGCCGGCGGCAACGGTGGATCAAACTGCGGCAAGTCCCCGAAGGGGCTCTTGCTCAGCTCTGCCCCGACGACGTCACATGCGGCGCGCGCCGCGACGAGATCACCTGCATTGCTCTTGCTCGCAACGTACTTGTCGGCCTCTGCCCACAGCCACTGGCCGATCACTTTCCGGTCCGCGTCGCTTACGCGGCTCCAGCTTGGCTCGCCCCACTGCTCGGACGGCTCGTCGAAGGTTATGGCGCAACGGACGGTCAACGTGGTGCCCGCGACCGCTACGTCCACGTCCTGCCAGGCTGCCGAGAGCTCGTCAGCACTCCGTGTCCACGCGCTGTCCGGCAGACTGACCGTCGTCTCATCCCCTGGCGCTCGCCCAATCGCCCTCAGAATCGTGGGAATGGCCCCTGCTAATTCGGGGCTCGCAGACTCTAAGATAGCCTTCACGGTGGTCTGCATGCCCGGCGGGGGTGGAATCTTAGGCTTAAGCCATACTTTGGCGAACCGCTTATTGTTGCCTGGGTCCCCATCCTTCAAATCGATCAGCACCCCCAGTGTACGACTTTCGCCCGGAGTCACAGCAACGGGCGCTTCGGCCGTGTGCGGCCCCGGGCCGCTGTCACCCTCGACAGAGTCGAACTCCTCCGTGCCGTCGAGTTCGCGGTCGCCGTCGTCGTCCCAGAAAAACCGGATGGTGAAAGCGTCAACTTCGCCGTCTGCACTCACTTCGTACTGCAGCACAGCCTTCCCAGCCTCCTCGTCGAGATCCAGAGCGGCGATGCGCACGTCGCCGCGTGGGGGGGGGACCAGCTCATAGGTTGCCCGGTTGTTTTGCAGGTTCTTTTCCTCCCGAGGCCACTTGCTCGTGTCGATCAGCGCCGCCACAAAACCGCCCTTGGCAGGATCGACTCGGTCGGCCAGCACCGCCACGTGAGCGTCCGGAGTTACCTCCCCTTTGACCGAACCCAGCTCGTGGCGGTCATCGAAGATGTCCTTCTCGTTTTCGCTCCAGAAGAATCGAAGCGCGAAGGGTTCGACGGGCTCCCGGCTGCTGACTTGATATTCCAGCCTAACCTCCCCGGACGCATCCACGTTGAGCACGCCAACGGCGATGTCAGGCACAACAAGCGGCGGTTTGTTCTCGTCGCCGCCGGCGATGATGACCCAAGTGACACCGCTCACCGCCAGCACGACCACTGACGCCGCCGCGGCGATGGGCAGTACCCGCGGCTTTCGTTTCGTGGGCTCCGGAAGGGCTTCGAACTGGCGCAGCAGTTCGGCGGCGTGGTTCTTGTGGCCTTTCGAGGCCAACGGGTCGGCAGCCAAGGCCTGGACGCGCTCGGGAAAGCCACGGAAGCGCCGGCCACGCTGCTCGAGCTGACCGGCGAGCGCGTCCAGCTCGGCGGTGATTTCCTTGCGGCGATCCGCGATGCGGGTCGTCGCTTGCCTATGGAGTGACTTCAGTCGAGCGGCGACCAACTCCGGGATCGATTCATCCTGCAACAGCCCTGACACTTTGCGGTAGACCGTGGCCGTTTCATCTCGCTTCAACGCCGCCTCAAGCGCCTCGACTTTCGGCAGCCACTCTTCAAGCCGGGCTGCCCGCCGGGCGAGTTCCCGGTGGCGTTTCGCCAGCGACGCGTCCAAGGACCGGGCCTTGGCCGCTTGCTGCAGATGGCCCTTCGCAGATGCATGGTCCGCGCGCTCCAACGCCGTCGCTGCCGCATCCAGCGCCGCCCCGCCCTTGTCGATGGCCGCCTGACGTTTGCGTTGCTCAAACTGCTCGATGCCCTGGCGGATCTGGGCGGCGCGCTGGGCAGCCCAGTCGGGGAGCTCCGTCGGCAGACGCTCGGCCAGCAGTTTGGCCGCCTGGTCACCGGCGTCGTTGTCCAGCGCGGCCTCCGCGGCACGCAGCGTTTCCAGTATGCCGCGTTGTTGCGCGAGGGCTTCGCGCAGCTCGTAAATGCGCGCACGCATCTCGTCTGAGACGTAGGCGGAGCCCTCGACCTCCTTCAAAACGGGCTGGGCGTCGTCGAGCCGGCCCTCGGCGATCGTTTCCGCCGCCCGGTCCAGCCGACCTTCGAGCTGTTCCCGCTGTCGCTGCTCGAACGCGCGCCGCGCCCGCTCGATGTGGTCGCGCAGCGCCGCGGCATCCTCGGCAACCCGGGCCGGCAGACCCGCGGGGTCCAGCCCGTCGAGCACCGCCCCGGCCCCGCCGAAATCATCACACTCGACCCGCTGACGGGCGCGATCCAGCAACTGCGTGGCCTCGCCGAAACGCTCGCACCGGTCGCGCAACTGCTGGGCACGATCGTGGTCTTCAGTGGGCAGACTCTCGGCGACGACGAAGACGGACTCGAGCAGCATGCGACAGGTGTCAACGTCGCCGGTCTCAAAAGCCCGTTGCGCGTCGGCGAGCGACGAGAGTGCCTGTTCCACCAGGGCACGGCGCTGCTGCTCGATCATCTGCTCGCAGCGTTGGGCGAGTCCATCCAACTCCTCGCGCAGCGTGGCGGGCAAGTCCGCCGCCTCGGCCGCTTTGTGGACCTCGACAATCGCCCCCAACACGTCGCCGGCCTCCAGCGACTCCAGAGCGCGGGCCTTGCTGGCCAACGCCGCGCGCAGCCGCTCACACGCCGCCGTCAACTCGCTGTGGCGCGCGGCCAGCTCGGGGTCGTCGATATCTGCCGGGACGCCGGCGAGCGATTCCTCGGCGGCCGCGGGGTCGGCGCGCTCCCAGGCCGCGCGGGCGCCGTCAAGTGCCTCGCGCGCCGCCTTGAGCGCGGCCCGACGGCGATCCTCGATGATCTGCTCCCAACGCCGGATGAGCCGGGTCAGCTCGTCGCGCAACGGCGTGGGCAAGCCGGGCACGTCCGCCGCCTGGCGGGCCTCAGCCAGGGCCATGGCCTCGTCCCCGCCCTCGGACAACTCGGCGGCGCGGTCTTTGTGCTGCAGGGCCGCGCGCAGGTGCCCGCAGGCCTCGGCCAACTCGCCACGCCGACCCACCACCTGCGGGTCGTCCAGATCAAACGGGATGCTGGCCAGCAGCTCCTCGGCGGTTTGGGGATCGGCTTTTTCCCAGGCGGTGTGGGCGTCGTCGAGCGCCTGCGCATACTCGGCCCGACGGGCCAGCGCGGTTCGGACCTGCTCCAGCAACGCCCCAGCCCGCTCGGCAATCGACTCGCTCAGCGGCCGGTCTTCCAGCAAGACCTGGAGCGCCTCGGCGGCCTGCTCATAGCTTCCCTCCCCGTACGCGCTGGAGGCCGCCGCAAAATCGGCCTCTTGCCGATGCAGGCGCTCCTCGGTCTGGTTGACCTCGGCGAGCATTCGCTCGGCCTGCTCGAGGCGCGTCTGAGGATTTGCCGGGTCTTGCAGGATCGCGTTGAGGCACAGGCGGGCTTCGTTGAACTCGTGGCAGGCCAGTGCGTCACGCGCGGACTGGATGTATTCGCGCGCCAGTTCGTCCGCGCCCGAACGGATGAGCTCCTCCTGCTCCTCACACAACTTCAGCAGGTGCTCGGCCCGCCGGCGCAAGGTGTCGTCGCATTCGGGGGCCGCCGAGACCTCATCAGCGATTGTTCGGACCTGCTCCAACTCGCCCTGGTCGAGCAAGCGTTCCCCCTCGTCCAGGCGTTTGGCGAGCGCTTTACGCTGGGCGATGACCGCCCGTTGAGACTCGACCCGCCCGACGAACGCGGTCAACGGCTCACGCCACAACGTCGGCAGCGAGGCCTCATCGATCCACTGGGCGACGTTGCCCAGGCAGGCATCCACCTGCCCATCGTCGAGCAGCGTCAACGCCGTGCTGATCGCGTGAGACGCCTCGGACCAGTTTCCAGGCGCGTAATCGGCGGCGGCCTGCTCGGCATCCGCCAGCTTCGGATAGCGCTCCTCCGCCTCGCTCGCCAGCAGTCGCCGAAGCAACCCCCACCAGGCCAATACCGGCTGGTCGGTGGATTGTGCCAGCCCCTTCTGGTGACGCTTGAAACAGTCGCGCCAATCCGCCCGCTCGTCCTCCAGCGCGTACGGTTCCAGCGTGAAATAGAACATGAGCGAGGGGTCCGACAGGGCGGCCCCATAGGGGTGCATCCCGGTCGCCCACAGGTACAACAGTACGCCGAGCGAAAACTGATCGGTCTTGAAGTTGGCCCGTCCCTGATCTTGCAGGAGCTCGGGCGGGAAGCACGTCGAGATCCAGCCGTATTCGCGCGTCTCGTCCTCCGCCGCCCGCAGCCACGCCGCGGATAGCGGTCGGCCGCCCGCGTCCGTGCGCTCCCCCACCTCGCATACCACAAAGCGACGGTCCGCGATGCCGCAGGCGGCCTCGAACACCGAGGCAATCCCGAAGTCACTCAGCTTGAGCCGCCCGGTCTCGTCCCGCAGCAGCGAACCGAGCTGCAGCCCGGCGTGCAGAATGCGGGCCTCGTGCGCGCTGTGCAGGGCACTCAGCCCCGCCCACGTCAGCCACCAGATGGTGTCGATATCCGGTCGCTGCTCGGCGGAGACAATCAGCCCAGGGTCGGACGGCGCGGCAGGCTCATGGGGGATGATGAGGCAGCCGGCCTCCTCTCGAGGCTCCCCCGTGATTCGCAAGACCGCGTCACAGCGCTCGGCCAAGTCCGCCTGCTGTCGAACCGCGGTCGAGACTGCCTCAACAAAACGCGCGCGCGCATCAGCGTCTAGATCCGGGGGAATCTCAACCGCCCGGCAATCCACAAGCGCAGCCTTGAACGGCTGGAACGCCAAGCTCACTCCCGATACGGTCCCACAAATGGCGATTCAGGCGGCGCCTCGGCACGCCGGACCTGATGGTAAGGCGAAACCTCGCCCGCATCGAACCCGACGGTCAACTCGTCAGACATGTTTCCCGTTCCCACAACGAGTACCCACACCCAGTTCGCTACCTCGGACCGGCCCGAATTGTCCGCGATCGGTGTGCAAGCGTCCACGCGCCCGCCGCCCCGATGGTTGCGGCACGCCCGCCGCGCTGGTAGACAAACCGATAGCTGGCACGGTCGCGGCGGCGGAGCGCGAAGCGTCGGCCGCGGCGAGCGCCCACCATCACCAGAGAGGAGCCCGCCATGCATCGTTCAGCATGCCACGCTTTGGCCGCACGGACGCTGGCGACTGTCGCACTGTTCGCTCTTGCAGCATGCAATTCCGCCGGGGCCCAAGAACCCGCTGCGGCACGGCCGGGGGAGATCGTCCTCCGCGACGCGCTGGTGATCGGGCGGGTCGGTCAGTACGGCCGCGCGCCCGTTCACCGCGATGCGCTCGAGGCTCAGATCGTCTCCGGCCGGTGGTCCCCGCCGAAAGCAGGCGACACGGTAACCCTGCCCGACGGCTCCACGCGGACCTGGGAGGCGGCAACCGCGGCGGAGAACGGCTGGATCACGCACGACGCGCTGCGCGGCGGCTACGCGTACATCTCGGTCGAGGCTGATGCCGAGCGCGTGATGGTCCTCGAAGCTGCGGCGCACAGCCTGGTTTACGTCAACGGTCGGCCGCGGGCGGGCGATCCCTACCGCACCAACAAGGTCCGGTTACCGGTGCTGCTGCGCGCGGGGAGCAACGGTTTTCTCTTTGCTTGCAGACGTGGGCGGTTGCGCGCCAAGCTGACGACGCCCGATTCGGCCGCCCTGCTTGACACCCGCGACGCTACCCTGCCCGACCTGATCATCGGCG
>JAUWXH010000172.1 GCA_030616465.1 Planctomycetota bacterium
GACGTGGTGGTCGCGGCGATCGCGGCGTTCTACCGGCGGTGATGTCAAGTTGGCAAGCCTGGCGCGAGGGGCGTTGGCACGGAGGTGCGGACCTGCTATACTCCGGGGTTGTGAGACCTGGAGCAGCCCTATGTCGGTAGATCGTTCTTTGCATAGCAAGAGTTCGCTGGCGCGGCATCGCAACGTGCTCACCCGGGCCGAGCGGGTGGCGATCCTTCAGAACATGGGCCGCTGGGACGACTCGGCGCGGGTCATCGGCTTGCCGAAGGTCGCCCACCGCAAGGCCAAGGCTGGCAAGAAGAAAGCGAAAGGCCCGGCCGCGGCTGAAGAAGAAGAGGGGAAGTAGCCCGGCGACCGCGCGCTTGGCTCAAGTGGGCCGGGCCTGGCCGGCCGTTGCAGCGCCGCGCGGGCTGCGGAAACCGAGGAAGGTCGGTCGGTGTTCGGGTTGGGGCGGCGCGGCTCGCTTTTGTCGGGGTAAATTTCCGGAAGAATCTTGCGAACCCCCCCCCGGTCAAGTCGTATAGCCCGGGGATGTGCTTGCGCCAATCGGTGTGAGGGCGATTGACAAACGGTCGTTAGTGCCTACATTTCCGGGACTTGCGGCTCGCGTGGGGACGCTTTGAAAAGCGCGCTCATAGCTGCTCGTATCTTTGCCCGCTTACACGGTGATCTATGACGGCATTGCCGCGACGCGCACACTCGGTGCAATCAGAAGCGGGACGGGCGACCGCCAAGCTCGTCTTCACCATGCTGGGTTTCATGCTGGTGCTCAGCTCTTTTGTCGCCCAGCGGCTGTTTGCCGGCGCGGGCGCGGAGGCGGGGACGCAGCCGGGCAAAGTTCATGCCGACCTGCTGGCCGCCATCGGGGCCCTGCTGCTGGCCGCGCCGCTGTGGTGGCACGCGATCAAGTGCCTCTGGAGCGGCCACATGCACATGGACGAGTTGGTCGCCTTGGCGATCCTGGCGGCAATGGCGCTGGGCGAATACCAGACGGCCGGCGTCGTGGCCTTCTTCCTGCTGCTGAGCAACCTGATCGAGACGCGCTCGGCCCTGGGGGCCCGGGCCGCGATCGAAGGCCTGGTGCGCCTCACGCCGACCAAGGCTCATCGGATCGGTCCGGACGGGATTGAGGAGGAGGTCGAGGCGCACAGGCTGCGACCGGGCGACGTCGTTCGCGTTCGTCCGGGCGACAACATCCCCGCCGACGGGCAGGTCGTCAAAGGGCACTCGACCATCAGCGAGGCCAACATCACCGGCGAATCTCTGCCGGTCGAGAAGGCGGAGGGCGACGATGTATTCGGCGGGACGAGCAACGTGACGGGGGCGTTGGAGGTCGAGGTCACCAAGGTGGGGGCGGATACGACGCTCGGCCGCGTGCAAGACCTGATCCTGGAGGCCGAGCGGACCAAGATTCCGCTGATGCGGCTGATCGACCAGTACGCCGCCTGGTACACGCCGGTCGCGCTGATGATCGCGGGCGTGGTGTGGTTCTTCACGCAGGACATGAACATCACGATCTCGCTGCTGGTGGTGGCGTGTCCGTGCGCGTTGATACTGGCGACGCCCACCGCGATCGTAGCGGCCCTCTCGGCCGCTTCGCGGCTGGGCATCTATATCAAGGATGTGGCCAATCTGGAGTGGGCCCGCAAGCTGACCGCGGTCGTGTTCGACAAGACCGGGACGCTGACCACCGGTGAGTTGGCGGTGACGCGGCTGATGCCGGCCCCGGGGGTGGATGCCGCCGATCTGCTGCGGACGGCCGCGTCAGTCGAACGGCTGAGCAACCACCCGGTGGCGCGGGCGATCGTGGCGGTTGCCGAGAAGGCCCGCGTGCAGTACGAGGAAGCCACCCGCTTCGTGGAAAGCTCCGGCAAGGGTGTGGAAGCGAAGCTCAACGGCAATACGGTCATTGTGGGTCGGCGCAACTGGGTCGCGGAGCGCGGGGCCGACCTCAGCCCCCTGAACGACGAGAAGTACCAGGAACCCGAGGGGTTGAGCACGCTATACGTGGTCAAGGACGGTATCGTCCTGGGCTGGGTCGGGTTGGAGGACCGCACGCGGCCCGAAGCCCGCCAGGCGCTGGACGAGCTCCGTCAGCAGAACATCCGCCAACTGATCATGGTCACCGGCGATCGCTGGTCGGTTGCCCGGCGGGTGGCGCAAGAAATGGGCTGCTCCGACGTGCAGGCCGAGGTTCTGCCGCAGGACAAGCTGGCCCTGGTCAGCGCCCTGAAGGCAAAGGGGCATTCCGTCGCGGTGGTTGGCGACGGCGTCAACGACGCGCCGGCCCTGGCGGCCGGGAACCTCGGGGTGGCGATGGGGGCCGCCGGCAGCGACATCGCCATGAGCAGCGCCAGCGTCGCGCTGATGAGCGACGACCTGCGGCGGTTGCCGTTCCTGGTCGGGCTGTCGCGGGCGACCACGCGGGTGATCTGGCAGAACCTGGCTTTCGGGATCGCCTTCATCCTGATCGGGGGCGGGGCCAGCATCATGGGTTTCATCCACCCGATGGCGGCCGCCGTGCTCCATACCGTGGCGTCGGCAATCGTGGTGTTCAACAGCGCCCGGATGGTGCGGTACGGGGAGCACATTAAATCGCACGTTCCGAAGCCGCGTGACGCTCAGGCGACGCCGGTCCCCGGTCGGGTTGCCTTGCAGCCGATCTGATGAGGAGTCTGACCGCCGTGTCAGCCGACTTCCCGTGTCTGGAACAGTGCCACGCCGAGGCTCAGGACGGCGAGCGTGTAGAGGCCGGCGTAGGCCGCGACCCGCGCGACCTGCGCGCCCGGGATGATCATCTCCTGCGTGAGGGCGTCGCCAACCCAGAAGAACTGGAAGTTCGGCAGGACCGCGTAGAGGACGCGGTAAAGCGGCCCCTCGTCCACGAAGCGTCCCAGGTAGTAATCCGAGAGCAGGCCCAACATGAATACGCCGACGCAGAGCAACAGCGTCAGCACCTGGCTGAAGCGTGTGGAGAGCGCGACGGCGAACGCGGTCAGGATCAACACCGCCAGGAAGATCAGCAGGACGGCGTAGACGATTTGCAGGTCGCCGAAGTCGGTGGTCGGCGACTGCAGCCCCCATTGTGGGCCGAGGAAGAGCACCGCCAGCAGCGCGAGCGTTCCGAGCGGGACGACCCAGGCGGTCAGCGCGGTCGAAAAGTGCCAGCCGTAGACGTAGTTGCCGAAGGTGGCCGCGACCAGGCTGATGAGGATGGCCAGCGTCGAGAGCAGCAGGACCGGCTGGTCGTACTTGTCGCTGGCGGTCTCCATCACGCCGTGTCGCACGGTCATGAAGAAAACCAGACACAGGAAGTAGTAGCCGACCAGGATCGCGGCCGCGACGCCCAGGTACTTGCCGAAGATGAACAGGGGTCGGCTGACGGGCTTGGAGATGACCGTCAGGACGGTGTAGCTTTCGATTTCACGGGTGATGACGCCGGTGGCGCTGAACACGCTGGCCAGCAGGCCATAGAGCAGCAGCGCCGAAAGCGCCACGTCCTGCATGATCTTGTTGTCTTTGCCGGATTCGAGCGAGTAGGCGGCGATGCTGGGGTTGAGGATGAGCAGGCCCGCCGCGACCCACATCAACACGCCGAAAATCGGCTGGCGGATGGTCTCGACGAATGTGTTGGCGACGATGGCGAAGAGTTTGCGGATCATGCGGAATCGCGGGCCTCAACGTTTTGTCGGGTTCGCGGTGCGTTTCGAGCTACCGTGGACGCCGGGAACGCGGTGCATTATGCCCCTGCCGCGCTCCGATCACAAGAATCGGTACGATGCGATGGGTTTTCGGTTCGCCGGGAACGCAGCGCCCGGGTTTGCCCTGGGGAGGTGAGTAGTGGCTGAAACCTCCTATTCACGCAGTCGCGGTGCCGCCCTGCTCGGGCTGGCGCTCCAGCTTGTCGGCACGGCCGCGGCGTTCGCACTGGGCTACGCCGTCGGAGCCACGGCGATGTTCCAGCTCGGCTGGTACCTGTTGGGCGGAGTGCCGCTGTGGTTCGTTACCCTCCTGGTTTTCCGGCAGCACGAATTGGCAGCGCTCGAGAAACTGGACCTGGAGGAGCTCCGCCGGGAGAAGCGGGCCAGCGGCGGGGGCGAAGCCATCTTCGACGAGGAAGGCGGGGCCGGCCTGGGCTTCATGGTGGCCGAAACCCGGCTGCGCTGGATGGAACGCTGGCTGATCCCGGCCTTCGGGCTGGTCTCGGTGGCGTACCTGGTGGGCTTCGGGCTGTGGCGCTGGGCGGCGCTGGAGCTCGGCATCGGCGAGCCGGGCTGGCCGGCGTTGGGCAACGCGCCGCTGGCAATGGTCGCCCTGGCCGTGCTGATGCTCTTCCTCTTCCTGTTCGCGCGCTACGCCTCCGGCATGGGACGCGTGCCGGAGTGGCACCTGCTGCGCGGCTGCGGCTCGTACATGCTCGGCAATGCCGTGGCCGCCATGGCGCTGATCGTGTGCCTGGGTGTGCATCTGTACGTGGGGGCGGATTCCTGGGAGCACGTCCTGGCCTACGTCATCCCGGTGGCGATGGTCCTGCTGGGGGCCGAGACGTTCCTCAACTTCGTTCTGGACATTTACCGGCCGCGCACGCCGGACGCGGTTCCCCGGGCGTGTTTCGACAGTCGCATTCTGGGGTTGATTTCGGAGCCGGGCGGGATCGCCCACACGCTGGCCGAGGCGATCAACTATCAGTTCGGCTTCGAGGTCTCGCAGACGTGGTTCTATCAACTGTTGCAGCGGGCGGCGTTGCCGCTGATCGCGGTGGGCGCGCTGTCCCTCTGGGTGTTGTCGAGCGTCATCGTGGTCCAGCCGCACGAGATGGCGATCGTCGAGCGGTTCGGGCGTCAGTTGAACGCGGCGGACCCCTGCGGGCCGGGGCTGCACTGGAAGTGGCCGTGGCCGATCGATCGGACGCGCAAGTACAACACCGGGCAGCTTTATCAGGTTTACGTTGGCGCCAAGACTGAGGCCGAGGAGCCTGAGCAGGCGGACGTCTCGGTGGTCGAGCTGTGGGACGATCCGAAGCACCGCGGCGTGGAACACTACGACCTGCTCGTCGCGCCGGCGCCCAGGAAGCCGGGTGAAGGCGCGGCCCAGCGGTCGGATGCACCGACCGAGCAAGAAACGGGCGAGCAGGTCGCCAAGGATGTGCCGGTCCACATCATGCGGATGGACGTCGTCATCCAGTACAAGATCGAGCCGACCGAGCTGGCCGCCTACACCCGCTCCGTCGCCAATCCGCACGATGCACTGCAAGACATCGCCTGGGAGGAGGTGCTGCGCTTCAGCGCCTCGGCCACTCCCGATCAGCTTCTCGGCGAGCTGCGCAGCAAAGCCGGCAGCATCCTCAGGGAGAACATCACCAAGCGGATCAGGGCCCGCAACCTGGGTCTGACGATCGATTACGTGGGGTTGCATGGGGTACACCCGGCCCCGGATGTCGCCAAGGCCTTCCGCAAGGTTGTCAGCGCCGGACAGGAGAAGGCCGCGACGATCCGCCAGGCGCGCGTCTCGGAGAACAAGGTGCTCTCCCGCGTGGCCGGTGACCGTCGGAAGGCTCTCGCTCTGGTGCGGGCGATCGACAACACCAAGGCCTACGGGGACGCGTTCGATCAGGCCGAGCGGGAGCTGGGCGATTCGGCCCGCGCCGTGCCACAGGAGATCGTCGATCGGCT